>NZ_JBEXFP010000020.1:85809-116796 GCF_040606825.1 Micromonospora sp. NPDC005367
GCCGGGCCGCGGTGGTGCTGGCCGGCCCGAGGGTCGGGTGCCTTCACGAGAAGGTCCGGCCCGACCGACCCGGCCGCGCGCCGGAAATGTCAGGCCGTCGCCCGCTTCGGGAGCTTCCACCCCGGGCGGGGGAAGTGGCAGGTGTAACCGTTGGGGTAGGTCTGCAGGTAGTTCTGGTGCTCGGGCTCAGCCTCCCAGAAGTCGCCTGCCGGGGTGACCTCGGTGACGACCTTGCCGGGCCACAGGCCCGAGGCGTCGACGTCGGCGATCGTGTCCTCGGCGACCCGCTTCTGCTCGTCGTTGGTGTAGAAGATCGCCGAGCGGTAGCTGACGCCGATGTCGTTGCCCTGGCGGTTCTTCGTCGACGGGTCGTGGATCTGGAAGAAGAACTCGAGCAGCGCGCGGAAGTCGGTCTTCTCGGTGTCGTAGATGACCTCGATGGACTCCGCGTGGGTGCCGTGGTTGCGGTACGTGGCGTTCGGGACGTCGCCGCCGCTGTAGCCGACGCGCGTGGACACGACGCCAGGCTGGTGGCGGAACAACTCCTCCATGCCCCAGAAACAGCCTCCGGCGAGGATCGCCTTCTCGGTGCTCACGTCGTCTCCTTACTTGTCGTCGGTGTCAGGGTTGGTGTCACTCGTGAACAGGGTGCGGTATTCGCCGTACCCTGCGTTCTCCAGGTCATCGAGGTGGATGAACCGCAACGACGCGGAGTTGATGCAGTACCGCAGTCCGCCCTTGTCGCGGGGACCGTCGTCGAAGATGTGACCGAGGTGACTGTCCCCGTGCATCGAACGGGCCTCAACCCGGATCATCCCGTGGCTCGAGTCCTCGCGCTCGACAACGTTCGTCCTGTCGATCGGCTTCGTGAAGCTCGGCCAGCCGGACCTGCTGTCGTACTTGTCGACCGATGCGAACAGCGGCTCGCCGGACACGACGTCGACGTAGATGCCGGGCTCGTGGTTGTCCCAGTAGGCGTTGGCGAACGGACGCTCGGTGCCGTCCTGCTGGGTGACCCGGTACTGCTCCGGGTCGAGCCGCGAGACCGCCTCCGGGCTCTTGTGGTACTGGGTGTGCTGGGACACAGCTCTCCCTTCCCGGCCTTTCGGCGCAAAGCTGAGGAACCAGGCGAGACGCACCTGGACACGCATACATACAGACGCCTTGCGGGCTGCTGATATTCCCGCAGACCGCATCTCTTATGGACCATCAAGTCCCGGGAATGTGCTCGGCGATGGCCGGATGAGCGCTGCTGTTACGGTGTACAGCCTGGGCCGCCTCGAATCCACAGTAGCATCCTCCTGATCTCCGGACTGGACTTGACCGACCAGTTAACGCGCGGCTAGTTTCGGGACGTCCGACTCGGTGCCTCCGCTGGCGACGAACTGCCCGCGTGCCCACCGGCGCCGAGTTCTAACGGACGTCGCGCCACCCGGGGAATCGGGTGCCGCCGACAAAGAACGCGAATCGGTGGGGAAGGACTAATTGGTATGAGTAAGAGTTTCGAGGGCCGTAAGGTCGTGGTCATCGGCGGCAGCAGCGGCATGGGCCTGGCCACGGCCCACCAGGTCGTCGCCGGGGGCGGCACCGCCGTGATCACGGGCCGTGACCGGAACAAGGTCGAGGCCGCGGTCGAGGCCTTGTCGCAGCACGGAAAGGCCTGGGGCATCACGGCCGAGCTGACCGACCGCGACCAGGTGCCCGAGCTCCGAAAGCAGCTCGCCGCCGAGCACGCCGACGCCACGCTGCTCGTCAACGCCGCGGGCTTCTTCATCCCCAAGCCGTTCAGCGAGTACGACGAAGCCTTCTACGACTCGTACAACGAGCTGAACCGTGCGCTGTTCTTCATCACGCAGACCGTAGTCGCGGGCATGGTCGCCGGGGGCCGGGGCGGCGCCATCGTCAACATCGGCTCGATGTGGGCACACCAGGGCATCGCGGCGACGCCGCACACCGGCTACTCGGTGCAGAAGGGCGGCCTGCACTCGTTCACCAAGGCCCTCGCGATCGAGCTCGCGCCGCACAGCATCCGGGTCAACGCGGTCGCGCCCGCGGTCGTGAAGACGCCCCTGTACCTGGGCTTCGTCCCGGCGGACAAGCTCGATGAGACCGTCGACAGCTTCGACAGCTTCCACCCGCTGGGGCGTGTCGGCAGCCCGCAGGACATCGCGAACGCGGTCTCGTTCCTGCTGTCGGACGAGGCGAGCTGGATGACCGGCGCAATCGTCGACGTCGACGGCGGCATCATGGCCGGCCGCAACTGACCTGAAGACGTGACGTCGGGATGGCGCCGGCGGGGCCTCGGCTCCGCCGGCGCCATCTCGACGACCTCGAGGGCCGCGCTCGTGCCCCGACACCCCGTGCCGCGACCGCTACCGGTCGACGTGCTGAGACACCGCGGGCCGTGCGCGGCGTGACGCTGATGCACGAGACCTGCACCTCGTGACAGTGCAGCCCAGGACCTGAATACAGGGAGGCGCCCGATGAAGGCGATCGTAGTGACGGACCAGACCGCCGGAACGGCAGGGATGGCGCTGGTGGAGCGGCCCGAGCCGACACCGGCGCTGAACGACGTCGTCGTCCAGGTCCACGCGTCGGGATTCACCCCGGGTGAGCTGACCTGGCCCTCGACCTGGGCTGACCGACTCGGCCGTGACCGGACGCCGTCGATCCCGGGGCACGAGTTGTCCGGAGTGGTCAGCGCGCTCGGCTACGGCACGACGGGGCTGTCGGTGGGACAGCGGGTGTTCGGCCTCACGGACTGGACTCGCGACGGCACTTTGGCGGAGTACGTGGCCGTCGAGGCGCGTAACCTCGCCCCGCTGCCCGGCGACGTCGACTTCACGGTGGGCGCGAGCCTGCCGATCTCGGGCCTGACCGCCTGGCAGGGTCTGTTCGAGCACGGCCGCCTCCAGGCGGGGCAGAGCGTCCTCGTGCACGGCGCGGCCGGCGGAGTCGGATCCCTGGTGACGCAGCTGGCACGCGAGGCCGGCGCCTACGTCATCGGTACCGGACGCGCTGCCGACCGTCAGGCGGCGCTCGACTTCGGCGCGCAGGAGTTCGTCGACCTCGAGAACGACGCCCTGGAGGAGGTCGGCGCTGTCGACCTGGTGTTCGACGTCATCGGCGGCGACATCGGGAAGCGGTCGGCGGACCTGACCCGGACCGGAGGAACGCTGGTGACCATCGCCGGGCCGCCAGAGGCGCGCCCCGTAGACGGCCTGGCGATCGACTTCGTCGTCGTGCCCGATCGCGCCCAACTCGGCGAGATCGTCCGGCGGGTGCGGGACGGGCGGCTGCGGACGGTCATCGGCAATGTCGCGACTCTCGACGACGCCGTCGCCGCCTTCAACCCGACCGAGCGGATCATGGGGAAGACGATCATCCGCGTTCGTCCGTGAGGACACGGCACCACACCACAGAGCACGAGAACGCCCCTCGCAGGAGCGAGACGTACGTCGACGGTCGGATCTTCACCTCCGGCCGACGAGCTGCCACTGGGCGAGCACGACTACAGCCACGATCCGGGAGTGATCCGATGACCAGCAACGAGAGCGCAGCCTCATGACCGACCCGAGCGGGCCGGTGGGCCACGCCGTCCAGCGCCCCGACGAGACCGTCACCCTCAGCGAGGACCAGGTCGTCCTCATCGACGAGGTGGTCGAGGCGTCGCCCCCCACCGCGTTCGACTTCCGGGTCGTCAACGACGAGAATCTCGGCACCTACGACGCCATCGTCGGGGACCGAGAGGTGGCCGGGGTGACCTACAGCGTCACCGGAGACAATCGACTCGTGCTGCTGGGCACCTCGGTGTTGCCCGAGTTTCGCAAGCAGGGCATCGCCACCGAACTGATCCGGCACGTCCTGGACGACGCGCGCACGCAAGGAAAGACGGTCACCATCCTGTGCCCGATCGTGCGCACCTTCATCGAGCACAACCCCGAGTACGCCGACCTCATCGACGCCAAGCACCCGGGAGTAACCCAGCGTCGCACCCATTCGTCCTGAACTCCCTATCAGCTCCTCGGCAGAAAGTGTGACAATGACGATCGATCTCGAGGCAGCCGCCCGGGAAGAGAACAACGCCGCGCTCATCGCCGCTTTGGACGAGACGAGTCCCAGCGAGGTGGAATCCAGCTGGGTGCTCGATGTCATCAACGACGCGGAGCACGGTCGCTGGATCGCCGCCCTCGGCGCCGAAGCGATCGCCGAACTCCAGTATCGGTTCGTGGGCGGCCGTGTCGTACTGCTGACGACCTGGGTCGACCCCGCCTACCGGCACAACCGGGTGGCCACGGAGCTCGTCGCCCGTGTGCTGAACGAGATCCGCGAGAGCGGGAAGAAGATCACCGTCATCTGCCCGGTCGTGGGTAGGTTCATCGCCCGCAACCCGGAATACCTCGATCTCATCGACAAGGTCCATCCCGGCGCTGGCGCCTATCCCCCGCCGAAGACCGCTGACGGTGGCGACGACGAGGAGCTCACCGCGTTCGAGAACGACGTGAGGTAGCCGTCCGGCGTTCAGGCGTCCGTCGGTCCGGGACCGGCAGCGCTGAGCGGAGACCAGCAACGGGGACCGGCGAGGACTGAGGCGGAGGAGTGTCTGGATGAAAGCGATCGTGGTGACGGACCGGTCCGCGGGAACGGCAGGGATGACGCTGGTGGAGCGGCCCGAGCCGGACGTGGCGATGCTCGCCAGTCTCGAGGGCGCCAACTACGGCGATGTCGTCGTTGAAGTTCATGCCTCGGGATTCACCGGCAACGAGCTGGAGTGGCCCTCGACCTGGGTCGATCGGCGCGGCCTCGACCGGACGCCGTCGATCCCCGGCCACGAGGTGGCCGGGGTGGTCAGCGCGCTCAGCTATGGCGCGACGGGGTTGTCGGTGGGGCAGCGGGTGTTCGGCCTTACCGAGTGGACTCGCGACGGCACGCTTGCGGAGTACGTCGTCGTCGAGGCGCGCAACCTTGCGCCGCTGCCCGGCGACATCGACTTCACGGTGGGCGCCGGCATCGCGATGGCAGGCCTGACCGCCTGGCAAGGACTGTTCGATCACGGCCGCCTCCGGGAGGGGCAGAGCGTACTGGTGCACGGCGCCGCCGGCGCCGTCGGTTCGATGGCGACGCAGCTCGCCCGTCACGCCGGCGCCCACGTCATCGGCACCGGGCGTGCCGGGGGCCGGCAGACCGCGGCCGACTTCGGCGCACACGAGTACGTCGATCTCGACAACGACACCCTCGAAGACGTCGGCGGCGTGGATCTGGTTTTCGACGTCATCGGCGGCGACATCCAGAAGCGGTCCGCACGTCTGGTTCGAGCCGGCGGAACGCTGGTGACCGTCACCGGGCCGCCGGAGGCGAGGCCGATGGACGGCCTGGCGATCGACTTCGTCGTCGTGTCCGACCGCGCCCAGCTGGAGGAGATCGCCCGGCTGGTCCGGGAGGGACGCCTGCGCACGAACATCGGAACCGTCGCGGCCCTCGACGACGCCGTCGCCGCCTTCAACCCGACCCAGCGGACCTGGGGGAAGACGGTCATCCGCGTTCGTCCGTGAGGACCCGGGGACGACGAGTCGCCCGGCCTGTCCCGCGGATCAGCGTGAACTGCGGGAACAGGCCGGGCGACTCGTACCGGATGAGCATTGACGAATGCCGTCGCGAACGGACACGTGACGGTGACGGTCTTTCCCTGCACGCGCAGCTCATCGAGGACGCCGCCGATGAGCCTGCCGGCCACTCCCCTGCCCCGGAACTCGGGGAACACCGACGTCGCCGAATATGACGCAGCCGCCGACCTTGCTGTAAACGAGCCCAGCGACTGTCCGGCCCCTACCGCGGCCTCGTAGATGCCGAGCGCGCCGTTGTCGGTGCTGACGAAGTCTCCCCGTCGGGCGCGTGGGCGTCCGACGGGTTCGTGTCGTGCAGATCCTTCTCGGCACCGGTCAACGTGATCATGTCTTCGGCGCTGCCCGCCATCTCGTGTTCGAGAAGGCTCGCCCGTCGCCTTGACGGCGCGGTAGGGCATGGCCTTCTCGAACACCCTCCCTGTTCAGGCAGTCGGCACCGGGAGGCTGAGAAGAAGCGATCCACGCAGGTCTACCAGGACCCGGCCGGCACTGCGCACCACGCGCATGACGACGTCCTCGCAGCCGGGACAGCGGGCGACGAGGCCGGGGGCTCGGTTGAATACGCGCATCGCGGCCAGCGGACGGGTCGTCCGGCACCCGGCGCAGGTGAGCTCGGCAACGGTGAGGTCGGTCCCCATGACCTCGCCGAGGGGCCCGGCGAGGGCGTTACCGTCCACCCAGGGCGCGTCGTCGGCTCCGATGTTGGTGGTCGACATGGTCATCCTCCAGTGGGTCCGAAACGTTCGGTGCGGATGTTCGCGGGATCGTGGCCGATGCCGACGAGGAGGTCGGCGACGGTCTCGACGAATCCGGTAGGCCCGCAGACGAACGCCACGGCGTCGGCATCGCGGGGCCAGGCGACACGGGCGAGGGCGTCCGCGTCCAGTCGTCCGGGTGGGACCGGCCAGCCGGGAGGCGCGACCCGGGTATAGACGTACGTGACGTCGAGGCGCCCATCGTCCGCGGCTCGGGCAGCTGCAAGCTCCTCGGTGTACAGCGCCTCGGACGGAGACCGGGTCGAGTAGAGCAGCCTGCTGGGATAGGTCGCCGCACGCACCATCGACATCAGCGGCGCCACGCCGGACCCGCCGCCGATCAGCAACGCCGGGCGCGGATCGGCAGGTCTGCGTACGAACCAACCGCCGAGCGGTCCACGGATCTCGAGTCGGTCACCCGGCTCCGCGACGTCGACGAGGTACGGCGAGACCTCGCCGTCGGTCACCGCCTGGACGGTCACCTCGAACCGGCCGGGCGCTGACGCAGACGAGATCGAGTAGCTGCGGTGGGCCGTGTAGCCGTCGGGAGCCGTCAACCGGAGGTCGATGTGCTGGCCCGGCGTGTGACCTGTCCAACCGTCGACGTCGAGGACCAGGGTCCGGGCCGTCGCGGTCTCCGCCCGGGTGGCGGCGACGGTCGCCGGCTGCCAGATCAGTCTGCCTGGTATCGCTGCTCGCGCCATGGGTCACCGTAGTTGTGGTAGCCGGCCGTCTCCCAGAACCCGGGTTCATCGTCGAGACGTAGTTCCAGAGCGCGCAGCCATTTCGCGCTCTTCCAGAAGTACAGGTGTGGGACGAGGAGACGAGCCGGCCCGCCGTGCACCGGAACCAGCGGCTCACCGTCGAACTCGTACGCCACCCAGGCCTGGCCGTCGAGCAGGTCCTCGATCGGGATGTTCGTGGTGTAGCCGCCGTAGGAGTGGGCCACGACGTACTCGGCCGCGGTCTCGACATCGGCCAGCAAGGTGTCCAGCGAGACGCCTCGCCAGCTCGTGCCGAACTTCGACCAGTGCGTGACGCAGTGGATGTCCACGGTCGGCTCGTCGGCGGGAAGGGCGGTGAAATCCGCCCATGACCACGTGCTGCGCTCGCCGGTCTCGGTGATTACAGCGAGCTCCCACTCGTCGAGGCTGATGCGCGGCGTCGGTCCCGCCGACAGCACCGGGAAGTCCTCCGTACGGTACTGGCCGGGCGGGAGGTTGGTGTCGTCGCGTCTGCGGCCGCCGAAGCCGCGTGTGATCAATGCCATGTACCTCTCCCCATGTGGCAGGGCGTCCGCGATCCCACTACCACCCGTGCTTCCACTCCGCCGGTGGAAGTCGATGTGGCGCCCGCCCATGACGTCATGGTCAGCGAGTGCCCCGGTGATGAGATTTCTGCGGTGGGAACGTTATCCCCCACGACCCTGCATGCGTCAACTGGACTACCGCGTCCAGCATAGGCTGGCATGGTGTCGGTGGGCAAACCTCGCCGGCCATCGGTGTCCTGAGCAGCAGCAGCGTCCCCCTCGGGATTGCGGTGCGCGCTATCGGCGAATACCCCTGCCGGGAAATCATAAGCGGACCGGTGAGTCCATGTTCGAGGCTCGCGCCCGACTATCGCGCAGGGCTTGGTCCGTGATCAGGCATCATCTTGACTCCACGACGGACCAACCAGGCGATTCCGGGCCATGCGACGACGAAACCAGCCGCCAGCCCGATTTGGATGAAGAACCAGAACACCGGGCTCGACGGATCCGTTGCCGGCTCCGAGCCACTGAAATGATGCGCGATCGCCAACCAGATGAACAGAGCTATCTCGAAGGCCGTCACACCGAGCAGATCGGCCTTGGCGACATTCACCACCGCGTCCCGCAGCCTTCGTCGGCCCCTGCGCACCGAGGTGAAATATCGGAACGTGACACCTACGACAAGCGCCCCTGAATAGTCACTGACGTAGTTGGCCCACAGCGTCTCACCCCCCACGCGGACGCCACTGAAAGATACCACCAGCTCACCGAGGATCACGCCGAGAACGCAGTGGGCGCCGCAGTGACAAAGCCCGGTCAGAATGGCTATCTGCCGTGGCCGTGTCCGCGGCCTGCCGTGTCGCTGCTGCCATCGCCGCGACTGCGGCCGCGCCCAACGGCGGTACGCCGCGACGCCGGCCGGGCCAAGGTAGACGCCGGTCACGGCCCAGACAAGGTCCAAGACCTTGATCGGCTGGCGGTACCCGAGGACGCGGGTGTCGACGACGATCAAGGCCGAGCTGGCCAGCCCCACACCGACCGCGATCCATGACAGCAGCTCCAGCAACGTGAGTTGCATCGCTGCCCCCTTCAGCTGCACGAGGTCACGACGTAGCGCCGGCGCGGGTGCGGGCGCGTGAGGCAAGCATGAAATGACGAAGCCACCCGGGGCCGGGTTTTCTGAGTTTTGCTCATGGGTCCGTTGTGGACGGCCCGGAGAGGCCGCCGGCTTCTGGTGCGCGACGCCGTCGCCCGCACCACCGGCATCCCGCGGTCCAGGTCATGACGCGCACCGCCTGGCGGAATACGCACCTGTTCAGCGATGCGGCGCCCCGGCGATCTCCGTACTCGTCGTCCGGGCGTTCCGGGGCTCGATGGGGATGGGCCTGATCAGGTCCAGGCGAAGGTGGGGCGGGCTCGACGGCCCGCCGGTCTCAGCCGACGGCCTTCGCCCGCGCCGACTCGGCTGCAGCGCGATCGGAGTAGCCGGGGTGCCGGGCGTCGATCAGATCGGCATAGGCGGTCGTTCGCGAGAGGTAGTCGACCACGAACGGGCAGATCGCGGTGATCGTGCCCTCGCGGGCGCGGATCTCGTCGAGTACTCGCCCCACCATCGCGCCCGCCACGCCCTGGTGTTGATGACTCGACTCGACTTCGGTGTGCCGGAGGGCGTACCGGTTGGGCTTCAGGTGGGTGTAGTAGAGCCAGCCGACCAGTTCGCCGTCACGGTAGAGCTCGAAGCGGCCGCGTTCGAGGCTGTCCATCAGCTCCTCGGCCACCGGCGCCTGCTCCTCGCTGCTCATCGGCCCACCCTTCCAACATCTAGTTACGCTGCGCGATCGGACAACCTCGCTTAGGACCCTGAAGTCCAAGTATGACATGCGGCTGCCGGCAGTACGCGGATCGATTACCACAACAGTGGACCAGATAGTCCGTTATTGCGCTCACGTGGCGCGCCCGGCGAACACCGGCCCGGGACGAGCGACGCGAGGGACGGCTCACCGCGGGCTGTCGAACCCAGACCCCGCAGAGATCCGTGACGCGAAGTGTGGCCCAGATCATGAACAGTACGGTCCATTCTCCGCCTCAGGACGAGCAACACCGGGCTGGGCCTTCAATGGCACCGACCCCATCCCGCTGCAGCTTAGGCGCGACGGAGGTGATGGGCTCCGGCGGCCGAGGGGCCTGACAGCGAGCGGCGAATTGGACGATCTAGTCCCTCGTGGCTAGCCTGCGGGAGCAACAACCAGTGTTTTTCTCGACGTCAGGAGAGTTCGATGGGCCCTATCTCCTCCTCCGGTGGGGACGTTGCCGACGGCCAGCCGGTCAGCGCGGTCGACATGGTCGCCGCACTGACCGCCGCAGAGTTCGTGTTCGAAGACGGGGCGACGCAATCGTTCACAACGGATGGGCGAACGACCTACGTCGAGAGGGGCAGACCGTCGGCTGGTGAGTGGTCCGTCACGGGTGACGGGACCTTCGCCTCATTCTGGCCGCCGACGTACCGGGCGACGTACACGGTCCGGTGGATCGCCGAGGACGGAGTGCGGCTGGGCGTCAGCTTCACGGACACCCGGAGCGGCGTCCGCTACGACGGCCGGTACCGGTGACTGGACAGGATTCGAGTCGCGGCCGGGACCGCCGCTGGCGTTCGCATTCGGCAACTTCCTGGTGCCGTTGCAGATCGGCGCCTCAGATGTGGCGTTTCCCCACCTGAACGCGCTCGCCTACTGGATGCACCTCTCGCCGGGCTGTTGGTTCTCGGCTGGTTCGTCCGGCCGGGCGGCGCCGCCGACTTCGGGTGGACCGCGTACGTCCCGCTCAGCCAGGTGTTCACCTCGGCGATGTTCATCACCGCGCTGCTGGCAATCATGGTCTTCCCGCTGCTGTCCGCAGCACCCGGCGAACCGCGACGGCGCGCTCCGCGCCTGGTGCACGGCCGACCTGGCGCGGAGCGTAGACCAAGTTCGGCTCACCCTGTACCGCCTTCCCCAAAAGATTCCTGAGGTTCTTTCGCACAACTAACGTGAGTGCCACCCCTTCCAATCAGGTCGGCGGACGCGGACAGGCCAGGGGACCTGGATGCGTCAAAACGGAGGCAGCATGGACAACTGGTTCATCACAGAGTCGGTGTCACGCAGTGCAGAATCCGAAACGGACCGGCGAAGGCTCGCCGCCCTGGTAGATCCAGGGGTGTGCAGGGCCGACCCGGCGGGCGGTGGCTCACCGAGCGACGCGGCCATCCTCAACTTCGCACTCAATCTCGAATATCTCGAAGCCGAGTTCTATCTCCGTGCCACGACGGGATCCGGGCTTCCTGACGAGATGACTACCGGTACCGGGGAACGCGGCGAGGTGTCCGGCGGAGGATCAGTCAACTTCAGCAGCAAGTTCGTGCAGCGGTTTGCGAAGGAGATCGCCTCCGACGAGATGCAGCATGTGGCGTTTCTGCGATCCGCGCTCGGCAACGCCGCTGTCGCTCGTCCCGCGATCTCGCTGGACACGAGCTTCACTGCGGCGGCGACCGCCGCCGGCCTGATCAAGCAGGGCGAAAGCTTCGACCCGTACGCCAACGACCTCAACTTCCTGTTCGCGGCGTTCCTCTTCGAAGACGTCGGAGTCTCGGCCTTCAAAGGATCCGCGTCACTGTTGTCGAACAAGACGTACCTTGATGCGGCAGCCGGCCTGCTGGCGACCGAGGCTTACCACGCAGGGATCGTACGATCCGCGCTCTACAGCGTCGGACTCACCGACGACACAGTATTCGACTCGGTGCAAAAGCTCTCCGACGCCCGAAACAGTCTTGATGGCCCGGCGGATGACGACCAGGGTGTCGGCACGGCGGCGGACCCGAACTTCATCCCCACGGATGAGAACGGGATGTGCTACGGCCGATCGGCCCAGTCCGTCTTGAACATCGTGTACTTGAGCCCCACGCCGGCGGCCTCCGGTGGCTTCTACCCGGCCGGCCTGAACGGCGAAGTCGTGATGAGCGCCGGGGCGGCCTGAGCCCAGGGCTGTTGCATAGGCGTTTGAGGGATGTCTGAGCAGGGAGCTTGAGCGGGTCGAGAGCCAGGTCGAGATTTCGACACGTCAGCAACGACTCGCTCACGCTCGCCTTCCCGACCGCCACCTTCATTTTCCACGTAGCACCGCACCAAGGACCTGACCCGCATCAACCCGTCCTTCGGTCAGGACGCATGAGATCACCGCAATGGCGGCTGCGGTACCTACCAGCTCGCACCGTGCGACGGTCACCGAAGGCGGCCATCGGACCTCTATGGGTAGGTTTCTGGTCACTATTTGTGCGGCTGAACGCCGGTGGCGCCGTGCGCGAATCGCCGTGATGGCGAGCGCGGTTGCGCGGGTACATCCTTGATGCCCCGGCACGATTGGTTCAACGATTTATCCGTGCCCTTCATCACTCGAACAATGCGAGCTCCAAGCGTGGTTGCAACCGCACCTGTCGTGTTAGCTTCAGCAGCGGATGATTGGCCATGATGGGCACACTCTCGCCGAATCGTCCGTCAGATCCATTCGGCAGAAAAGCAGGAGCTTGTTCATGAGCATCGACCTGGGCGACGTGAAGTCCGATCCCCGATACACCCGGAGGGGCGGAATACACGTACCGGCGAACACCGGAGAAACCAAGTGGTTCTCCGGTGACGTGTACACCGTCCGGTTGGGGGCGGCCGCCACCAACGGATCCATCGGTATCGTGGAGGCCAGCGTTCCGCCCGGGAGCGGCCCGGTCGCGCACACACACGCCGATCAGGACGAAACATTCTATCTCCTCTCCGGAGAGCTGGAGTTCCTGGATGGCGATCGAATTTTCACTGCCAGTGCGGGCGACATCGTATTCATTCCGCGAACCATCCGCCACCGCTTCAAGAACGTCGGCCTACACACCGCGAAAATGCTTTTCCTGTACACGCCCGGCGGCGCGGAGAACCTTTTCCTAGACGGCGGCGACGAGCCGGAGCCGGGTGTTGCAGTGCAGGCCTGGGGGCCGGAGCGATTCGACGAGCGAATCCTGGGGTTGTTCCGTAAGCACGGTGTGGAGGCGCTTCCCGAGGACTGGTGAACCGTCCCGTCGAACAACTCTCTTTGGCACTTGCTCCTCACGGCGCTGATGGGATCGTGGGGGCGGCGGTTGGCGCGTCGGTGGCGCGGGCGATGTTCCCAGCTCACGGCACCCGCGCACCAACTACCCAATCATCCTGGGCCTCAGGCTGCGGCAACAGCATCGTGGGAAGAACCGGGGTGAGAAAGCGCCCGCCGCCCGTCGGGCCGAGCGGTCTTCGGCATCCTGCATGCGGTCGACCGCGCGGTCACCGCCAATATTCCGGTGACGCCGGTAATCATCTCCGCGACACTGGCCGACGTGGAAGAAGTCGAGGTCGTCGTCGCCCATCGCGAGCGCGCGACGCTCCGCGTCGGCGACGTGTTCCTGAAGGTCGACGCTGATCAGACCCGCACCGAGTTCGAGGTCCAGGCGATGGCGTTGGCGCCGATCGCCACTCCGGAGATCCTCTGGCGCAATCCGCCCGTACTCGCGCTCGCTGCTCTCCCAGGAAAGGCGCTGGGCCGCCTCGGCGAGCCGTCGACCGCATCGTCGGCGGCGTGGGCCGCGGCCGGCGCCGCCGTGCGGAAGCTGCACGACGCGCCGCTGCCGCCATGGCGCAGTCGCTGCCTCGACGGGTTGGCATTGCGCCTCGACGTTGAGTGCAAATGGCTCGTCACCAACGGCGCCCTCCCCGCTGACCTGGTCACCCGCAACCGGCAGGTCGCCGAGGCCGCGATGAGGCCGTGGACTCCGGTGTTCATGCACGGCGACCTGCAGATCGCGCACGTGTTCGTCGAGGACGACGAGATCACCGGCGTGCTCGACTGGTCGGAGGCGGGCCAGGGCGACGCCCTCTACGACCTCGCCTGCTTGACGCTCGGGCACGAGGAGCACCTCGGCGACGTCGTTGCCGGCTACGGAACCGACGTCGACCTGGACGTGATCCGCGCGTGGTGGTCGTTGCGAAGCCTGCTGGCGGTCCGCTGGCTGGCGGAGCACGGCTTCGACCCCGCCGCGCCCGGCTGCGAGATCGACGTGTTGAGATCCCGGATGTGAAACCCCGACCCGGGTTCCCGGAGCGTTCTGCGCGTGTCGCGGTGCCGTCCGATCCGGCCGTGCCGATCGGTCTGCCCGTTGTCCAGCGCCGTCGGGGCACTCGCTCGTGGGCGGCCCGATCGTCCGATTTAGGTGGCCCGCTTCAGGGTCAGACCGCCCGTACGGGCCGCCGGGCGTCGAGCTCGACGGCCCTCGTCGTCAGGTCGTTATGATCAGCTTTCCGCGCCTGGGCCCGGTTCGGCGTTCGAACTCGGTGAGCGCGGGGATCGCCTCGCCGAGCGGCACGATGCCGGCGATCGGCATCCGCAAGGCCCCCTTCTCGGCGGCCCGGACGACTTGTTCGAGGTCGGCGGGGACGGCCTTGGTGACCAGCACCTCGTACGGTCCGGGCAGGGCTGCCCGGGCGAATTTGGCGGGTGCGGGGTGGATGTCGACGATGTGACCGCCGGGCTTCACCAACGTCTTCGCCGACGTGAGCGGCAGCTTGCCGGAGGCGTCGAGGACGACGTCGAACCGCCCCGCGAGTTTCGCCGGGTCGAAATCGAACTCGACGATAGGGGAGATGCCGAGGTCGTGTGCCTCCTGGGCGGCGGTACCGCGGCAGCTGCCGCCGACGGAGGCGCCCATCATCAGGGCGAGCTGGACGGCGGACCGGCCGACCCCGCCGAGAGCCCCGGCGACGAAGACGAACTGGCCGGCCTTCAGCTTGCCCTTGTTGACCAACGCCTGGTACGCGGTGACCGCGGGCGTCGGGAGCGCGGCGGCCTCTTCCCAGGAGATGTTCGCCGGCTTCTTCGCGACACCTTTCTCCTCGGCGACGACCATCTCGGCGAAAGCCCCCGCCCCCTTGATGCTCGCCCCGCCGAGAACCTCGTCGCCGACGCGGACCCGGGTGACGCCTTCGCCGACCGCCTCCACGACGCCGGAGAAGTCGTGCCCGAGGGCGCGCGGGAACTTCCGTCCGGTCACCATCTTCAGCCTGCCTCGGCGGATACCCGCGTCCATTGGGTTCACCGCCGCCGCCCGCACGCGGACCAGGACCTCACCCTTGCCTGGCAGTGCTGGCTCGAAGTCCTCGAGCCGCATGACCTCGGGGCCACCGTACTCGTGATATTGGATGCGCTTCATGGTGCCGCCCTCCCCATTCTGATGCCTCTCAGAGGCATAACCATAGCACCCCGATGTCACCGAGTGACATCAGCGTGGGTGGGTGACGACGTTCCCGAGTCTCCGTACCTGCCAACGGAAAGCCGTCTTTGCTGTTCACGGCCCGACCGTCGGGCGCTGACCCGCTGGCCGCAGGAAGCACAGACGCGGGCCTTGCGACGTCGCTGAGGGGCGTCAGGCGGGATGGCGTCAGCGCGGGACGTAGAGCGCGCGCAGCTCCGCGAGGGTCTCGGCGATGATCAGCGACAGGGATCGCGACTCGCCGTCGGCCAGCCACTGCGCGAACGCCAGCGTGAAGACGATGGCGGCGGACTCGGCCGCCAGCATGGCCGCGAGGTCGCTGACCCCCCGGTCCCGCAGGGCTTCACCGAGGCGTCCGGCCAGGTCGGCGTACTTCTGGCGCTGACGCTCCCGCAACGCCGGCTCCGCGTCGATGATCGCCTGGTTGGCCCGCGCCCGCTCCCGTGGCACGTTCACGAACAGGTCGGCCGCGCGGGCCAGGGCCAGACCCACCAGGCCCATCGGCGACTCACCCTCCGGTGCCTGCTCGACCCCGGCAACCAGGGCGGCCTCGAGCTCCGACTGCCCGGAGAACAACACGTCCCGCTTGTCGGGAAAATGCCGGAAGAACGTACGCCGATTCAGCCCGACGGCTTCCGCGATCTCCGCCGCCGTGGTCCGCTCGAACCCCTGCCGCGCGATCAGCTCAAGCGCCGCGCTCTGCAGCCGCGCCTGTGCCCCGGGTTCCCAACGCGCCATGATCCCCTGTCCGCCTCAGCAGTGACGCCATCCAGAGACATCGTACGTCCCCCGGCGCCGAGCTCAGGCCCGGCGGCCGGCAGCGATCGTCCAGCCAGGGGCGACTGGGCGGCAGCCACCACCGTGCCGGCTGGAAGGTGGTTGGTGCACCGCCGGCGCTGCTCACGGCCGGGGGCGGGATCCCGAGCTCGGCCGGATGCCCCGGTCAGCGCACGCCCGCCCCCGCGCTCGTCGTCAGCTGCGGCGGAGGTCGGTGTAGAAGGTGCTCGGGTCGGCGGCCAGCGACGCCTTGACGTGGGCGCTCCACTCGTCGGCGATGACCTCCAGCTTGTCGGCCTCGATGCCGTCGAGAGCGGCACGGACGACATCGGCGGGGTCGGCCTTGTCTCCGTCGTAGCTGGCCATCATCTCGGTGTCGGCGGCACCCAGATGCAGGCCGGTCACCAGGGTGCCCTGGCCGGCCAGTTCGAGTCGGATGCCGTTGGTGAGGCTCCAGGCGGCCGCCTTCGCGGTGCCGTAGGCGTTGGCCCCGTCGTGCGAGAACCACGACGCCGCGGACAGGACGTTGAGGATGGCGCCGCCGCCGTTGCCTGCGAGTACCGGAGCGAAGGCCCGCACCATGCTGAGCGTTCCGTAGAAGTTGGTGTCCATTTCCAACCGGACGTTGGCCAGGTCGCCGGTGACCAGGTTGGTCCAGGTGGCGATCCCAGCGTTGTTGATCAGTAGGGTGACATCGGAGGCGATCCCCGCCACGGCAGCGACCTGCTCCGGATCGGTGATGTCGAGCCGGACGGCCTCCACGCCGGGGATATCGATCAGCTCCGGGTTGCGGGCCGTCGCGTAGACCTTCGCCGCGCCGCGTTCGAGCAGTTGTTGCGTGAAGTGCCGGCCGATGCCCCGGTTCGCGCCGGTGACCAGCGCGACCGCACCGTTGATCTTCATGTCTTGCCTCCAGGCAGGAAGGGTGGTCCGTTCGCGAGCTACGCTAAAACCTGACGTTGACGTGAGAGGCAAGAGCTGTGGTCGGGGTCACCGGCGGGAGAGGAGCCATGCCCATGCGGATCGGTGAACTGGCCGCGAGGACGGGCGTGTCGGTGCGGGCGTTGCGTTACTACGAGGAGCAGCAGTTGCTCACCTCGATGCGCAGCAGCGGCGGGCAACGCCACTACCCGGACGACGCCGCCGACCGGGTGCATTTGATTCAGACGCTCTACGCCGCCGGCCTGTCCAGCAGGACGATCCTCGACCTGTTGCCCTGCGTCGACGCGAAGGTCAACACCCCGGCGTCCCGCGCCCTGCTACGCGCCGAACGGGACCGCATCGACCAGCGCATCTCCGAACTCGTCGCGGCCAGGGAGCGACTCGACGCGGTCATCACGTCCAGCGAAAGCCCGGCGAGCGGGTGCACCCGCGTGGGTCTCGCATCGGCGTAATGCGTGAATCGATCCTGAGGCGGCAGTCTCAAGATGGCGGTCGCCCGGTTGCGTCACGGAAGCTCACTCCCCCAGCATGCGCACCGCGGTCGAAGACACCGCGGCCAGTTCGGGCAGAGCAGGCAGAAACACCGTGGGGACATCCAGCGACTGGTTCATCGCGGCGAGCTGGTACTCGGTCCGAAGGTCGGTGGTGTTACGCACGCCGCGGACGATCACTCCTACCTGATGACGACGGCAGTAGGTGGAGGTCAACCCACTCCAGGCCGCAACGGTGACCGAGGTCCAGTCGACCGGCAGGATGGCGCGAACAGCTTCCGCTCGCTGCTCTTCGTCCGCGCCCGGATGCTTGTCGCTGTTGACCGCGACGAGCACGACCACTTCGTCGAAGAGGTCGCGTGCCCGTTCGACCACGTTCAAGTGCCCGGCGGTGAAGGGATCAAAGCTGCCGGGGTAGACGGCTCGCACGCGTACCCGACCGGAGGCACGTGCTGTCGAACCTGGCTCTGCCGACCCGCGGACGTGGGCGGAGTGCTGGTCCTCGGGGTTCAGAGCCATCGTTGTGCCGCCTCGACGCTGTCCCCGCCACTGGTGTTGAACGCGATGGCGGCCTGTGGCGCGTGGCGGCGGATCAGGTTCACCACCTGTTCGAAGAGCGGAAGCAGTTGCTCGGCCTTACGGATCCCGCCGCCGACGACGACGACGTCCCAGGGCCGGCTGGTCAATGATGCGATGAGAGTGGACTCGGCGGATTCGTCGAACACGATCAGCGTCATCGCCGCGTCGATGCCGTGCGCAGCGAACCGGGCCAGCTCCGCATCGAGCGCCGCCCGAAGTGCGTCCGCGTCGATGCCAGGTATTGCTTGTGGGTCGTAACCGACGACGAGTGCAGCAGGCATGCGGCCAACCTACCGAGCCCCGCCCAGCCATGATCCGCCGGACAGCTCCGAGCTGAGGCGCTTGCACGACGCATCCCGAGCCGTCATGCCGCGCTGATCCGAATGCTGGTCAGTTCGGGGTCAGCACGATCCTCCCGAAGACCTCGCCGGCGTCCATCTTCTGGTGCGCCGTCACGGCGTGCTTCAACGGCAGCACCTCGTGCACCACGGTCTGGAGCTCGCCGCGATGTGCGGCGGCGAACTGTTCCATCCGCACGGCGCGTCGAGCGGGCTCGGCTACCGTCGCGGCGCTGAAGGTGGCGAAGGACATCGACTTCTTGAACGCGGCCATCAACCTCGTGCCGAAGTCTGCCGGCGGCTGGCCCCCGACCGCGCCGACGACCACGAGCCGGCCGTTGGAGTTGAGCCTGTCGAAGAACGAAGGCATGCCTTGACCTGCCACCACGTCGATGATCACGTCGTAGCCCGCAGGATCGTCCGGCCCTCCATCTCCGGAGCGGTCCAGCACGTGGGTCGCACCGAGCTCGCGCAGCCGACGGCCACGTTCCGGGGAGGAGGTGGTGACCGCCACGGCGCTGGCACCACCTCGCGCCGCGAGTTGGACCGCCATGATCCCGATGCTGCCGGCCGCGCCGCGGACCAGCACGGTCTCCCCCGGGGAGAAACGAGCGTGGGAGAGACCGAAGTGGGCGACGACCCCGGCGCTGCCGAGCGTTACGGCGTCGACGGCGGAAAGACCCGCCGGGAGGGCGACGACCTCCGCGACCGGTGCAATGGCCTGCTCGGCGTAGCCGCCGCCCGTGCCGGTGAATGCCCACACCCGCTGCCCGAGCCATCCGGAGTCGACGCCGTCGCCCAGCGCCGTCACCGTACCCGCGACCTCGCCGCCTGGGATGTGTCCCGGCCGAAAGCCGTAGGCGGCGAGAGCGCCGCTTCGGATCATGACGTCGACGCCCGCGACTCCGATCGCCTCGGTGGCGATCAGCACCTGCCCGGGAGCGGGAGCCGGGCCAGGGATGTCGATAAGAGCAAGCCCTTCGGGGCGGCCGAATTCTTCAATCGTGACTGCCTTCACCGTGGTCCCTTTTCCTGAGCTGGATCCGAGCCGCTGTGAGGCGACCCTGCCTGTCCGGGAACGGTAGCGGACGCCGGCGTCCGTTTAGCTATAGTGAGAGAGTGGCCGACGATTTGCCTCACAAGCTGCGCTCGGACGCCCTGGACAATCGCGAGCGCATCCTCGACGCGGCTCGGGCGGTATTCGCCGCCGAAGGCATGGACGTGCCGATGCGCGAAATAGCCCGGCGCGCCGGCGTCGGACCCGCCACCCTGTACCGCCGCTTTCCCACGAAGCAGGCGCTGGCCGCCGAGGCCTTCACCGAGCAGATGCATGCGTGCCGCACCATCGCCGAGGAGGAGCTCGCCGACCCGGATCCGTGGCGCGGCTTCTGCCGCGTGATCGAGCGGCTCTGTGAGCTGCAGGCACGGAACCGCGGAATCACCACGGCGTTCACCTCGACCTTCCCCCACGCCATCGACCTCGCCGCGGAACGCGAGCGCACACTCGGCTCGCTCGCCGAGCTCGCGCGCCGCGCCAAGGACACCGGCCAGCTGCGGCCCGACTTCGTCCTGGACGATCTCATCCTCGTGCTCATGGCGAACGGCGGCCTGCATGCCGCATCGGCAGACGCCCGGATTGCTGCCTCCCGCCGCTTCGCCGCGCTCGCGATCCGGGCGTTCCGCGCTTGATCGGCACTCACCGCGTACCCCGTGGCCCGGACGGGTTTCGCGCACGTGCAGGAAAGAAGCGGCGTGGGGGTGTTCCCCATTCAGGTTCCTGATGGCAGGACCGAAGGCAGCAGTGCAGGTCGGCTCTGATATCGGCTGACCTCTTGGCACAAGATCGTGTTTCGGCCAATGCCAAAGACCAGCCGCAGCCGACCAAGGACGCGGCGGTGCGGCCCGGTCAGGCCGCACCGCCCTACTTTCTCGGTGCTGTCACCGCAGCGAGGACGCCTCCGGCAGACCGTCGTCGGACCATCGCGCGGCGATCACCGCGGTCCAGCTCGCCGGGCTGTCCGCGACCCAGGTCTCCTGGGCCCGGGCCTGTCCGGTCGTGGGGTCGACGATCAGGCGGGTCTGCCCCTCGCCGAAGTCGCCTTGACGGGTGACTGTCACTGCCACGCCCGGCCGGCCGAGCTGATCGGTCACCTGGCCCAGCGACGTCACCGAGGGCATCGCGGCGAGCATCCGGTACGCCGCCGCGCGCACCTGCGGGGACACCGGCAGGTCGAGCACGAGGGCGGCGCCGGCGTGGAACAGAAACTCGTCGCGTCCCTCAGTGGCGTCGGTGTCGACGTACCAGGCGAGCAGCGTGTCCTTGAGCTTCTCAGGGGTGGCCGGCAGTGTGGCCAGTTCCCGCGCGGTACGGGGCGTCCCGGCGAGGAGGAAGTTGTCCTCCGCGGTGTGGCCCTGCAGCGGGCGGGAGGTCCACGAGCCACCGTCCGCATTCCG
Source organism: Micromonospora sp. NPDC005367 (assembly GCF_040606825.1). Classification (NCBI taxonomy): domain Bacteria; kingdom Bacillati; phylum Actinomycetota; class Actinomycetes; order Micromonosporales; family Micromonosporaceae; genus Micromonospora; species Micromonospora sp. NPDC005367. The sequence goes on from NZ_JBEXFP010000020.1 coordinate 106,328, forward strand.
GAGGTACGCGGCCGAGGGCAGTCCCGGGGCGACGGCCCGCCACAGCTCGCCCTGCGCGCGCCGGGCGCCTTCGCCGTGCTCGGCCCGTACCACCCAGTAGCGGCCTGCGGTGGCGGGTGCGGACTCGTTGTGTTCGGCGGCGACCAGCAGCAGGCCGCCGGCGTCGGCGATCGGGGCGGCCGCCGAAGCCGCCGGCTGAGCCGGGCGCGTCCCGGGGCCGGACGCGCTGTTCAGCAGGATGGCGCCGACCGCGGCGAACGCCACCACAGGCACCGCGCCCGCGATCACGAGCGGGCGCACCGGCCGGCCCGCGGTGCGGGTGGTGGATTCCGGCCGGGGATGGGCCATGATCAGCGCGGGGTCCGCCTGGCCGGTGGGATCGAGGCTACGCGGGCGGGCATCGGCCAGCGCCTGCAAGGTGTCACGGTGACTCATCGGGCGTACTCCTGATCGGGAATGCGGATGGGGCGGTGACGGTCCGCGGTGGCAGCGTCCGAGATGGCCTGTTCCAGGCGTTTGCGGGCCCGGTGCAGGCGTACGAAGAAGGTTGCGGTCGAGCAGCCGACGACGCGGGCGGCGGCCTTGGCGGACAGGCCCTGCCAGGCCGTCAGCGTCAGCGCTTCCCGGTCGTCCTCGCCGAGGCGCGCGAGCGCGGCCAGCATCGCCGCACGTTCGGCGACGCTGTCGGCGATGTCGGCGTCCGCCTCGGCGACCCACGCTCGTAGCTCGGTGGCGAGGCTCGCCTGGCGGATGTCGTCGCGGTAGCGTTCGCGTATCGCGTTGCGGGCCACGCCCAGCAGCCACGGCAGTGGTGCGGCAGGTATGGCGTCCAACCTGCGCCAGGCCACCAGGAAGGTGTCCCCGACCACGTCGTCGGCGAGCTTGCGTCCCGCCCGGCTCACCGCGTACGCGTATACCCGACTGTGGTGCGCCTGGTAGAGGGCGGTGAACCGCTCGTTTGCTTCGGCATGCGTCACTGGCTCCTTCTCCTTAGTGAAGGTGTCGCGTCACCAGGTAATGCGTCCGACGGGCCGATTCTTACCGACGCTTCCTTTTCTTCGCTGAGCGAGCCGGGTGCGCGTGCCTGCGGCACAGGCCGGCTGCCGACGTTCGGGAGGTTGCGCCAAACCTCGGTTACACCGATCAAGTCCGTTGATGGTCGTGCCCAGCGCGGCGTGTTCCGACGGTGGGTGCTGCTCCCCCAGCAGCAGTTTGATCAGGGTGTGGAGGAACAGGGCGCGGTGGGTACGGGCGTGCCCGAGCCCACCAGTCGGCGCAGGCCACCTGCCTATTCGCCGGCATCTGGCACCCAACACGCACGGGCCGGTCGACGCCGAAGCGCCGGCCGGCCCGTGCCCGTGCGGTGCGGCTCAGCAGCGATCCGGCTGCAGGACCACGTCGGTGTTGACCGTGCTACCGGAGCGCACCTTGACCCGCTTCGTCAGGCTGCTGAATCCGTCCTTCGCGTAGACCAGCGTGACCGGGCTGTCCCGCTTGTCGACCCAGAACGACCAGTTGCCGGCCTCGTCGGTCCACAGCGTGGTGGTGGAGTGTTTCGTCCGAACCGTGACGGTTGCGCGGGACAGCGGCGCGACGGAACCGGTGCAATCGGCGCCGCTGACCGTGCCGCTCACCCGGCCCCACCTCTTCGGCGGATCGACGTGCATGGTGACCTGGACCGGTGCGGGCTGCACCGGTCCGTCGACCCGGACCGCCAGCGCGGCGAGGTAGTCGCCCGGCTGGTCCACCGTCGACGTGTCGCCGGCGTTCAGCTTGAGCGTCACGGTCTTGCTCTGCCCGGGCCGCAGCGTGAAGGCGCGGTCGCTCTCGGAGAGCCACGGTACGTCGCCGGTCGGCCCGCAGATGTCGTATCCCGGCAGCTCCTGGGCGGTGGCGGTGGCCTCGAAGTACTGCCGTGCCCCGCCTACCCGGTACACGCCGCACGCGGCGGCGCCGCGGTAGAACGGCGTGGGCGCGTTCGCCAGGGCGTGCCATTCCCCGGCCACCGGATCGTACGCGTGGCCCTCGTTGGTGACCGACGACGTCGGTCCCGTACCACCGGCGACACCGCCGCTGAGCAGCAGCTGCCCGTCGGCGACCGTCGACGCCGCGCCCCACCAGCCGGTGGGCAGGTCGGCGGCGCGGGTCCACGCGTCCGTGCGCGGGTCGTACGAGTAGGTGGCAGCCGATCCGTCGCCCGTCGCGAGGTCCACACCTCCGGCGCAGACGACCCGCCCGGCCAGCCCGCCGCAGGACATGAACGCCCCGCTCGCCGGGTAGTCCGCCCGGCTGCTCCACCGGTCGCGTACCGGGTCGTAGGCGAAGACGGTGCTGGTGGCGGGCATGCAGTCGCCGACGGTGCAGCCGGAGACCACGTACAGCAGGCCGTCGAGCACGGCACCGCCGGCGGCGCCACGCGGGGCGGGCATCTGCGCACCGCGCGTCCACAGCCCGGTCGCCGGGTCGTAGATCTGCACGTCGGTGACCGCGTCCAGCGGGCCCCAGCCACCGGCGACGACGAGCCGGCCGGACAGGAACGCCGCCACCGGTCGCTGCACGGGCACCGGCAGGTTCGGCAGTGGGTACCAGAGCAGCCGGACCGGGTCGTAGACGTACCCCCTCGCGGTGGGTCCGTATCCGTCGGACGTGCCACCGACGACGTAGACCTTGCCGTCGTCGCCGCGGGCCATCGCCTGGTCCATGATCGGGCCGCCCGGGTAGTCGGCCATCGGCGCCCACGCCGGAGCGTCGGACGCCGTCGAGGCGCCCGTCGGGGAGGTGACGCTCGCCAGGGAGGTGGCGCGCTGCCCGCCGGCGGCGCGCCGGACGGCGGTGGCGCGCCGGACGGCGGTGGCGCCGCCGGGAACGCGCCGCGCCGGCACCGCCGCCGCGGCGGCGGCCCGTGCGCCGGCCGGGGCGTAGCCGCCGGGCTGCTCCACGAGGGAGACGTGCGCCTTGGCCGATCCGGAGTTGGTGACGGTGAACGACGCCTGCCCGCTCTCGCCGAGCCGCACGTCACGCGTCACGGTCGACCGGTCGACGGTGAGCGCCGCGGCGGCCAGCGAGAAGTCGGCTCGGGTGACCGTGTCGGCCGAGACGTGCACCGATCGGGTGAGGCTGACCCGGTTACGCGCCGACACGGTGAACTTCTGGTCGCCCACGCCCTGCCCGAACAGGGCGAAATAGCCGTCGCCGAGGCTGTCGTCGTCGGGCGTGGCCACCGACGTGGCCTGCGAATCCGGGTGGGCGACCGACGTCACGGTGGCCCCGTCGACGCCGTCGCCGGTGTTCGCGTCGAGGACCCGACCGGCGATGATCCCGCCGGCGATCGGGTCACAGGTTCGCCTGCCGACGTACACGTCGTCGAGTTCCCAGTAGCGGGCGAACTGTCCCGCGTAGTGGAACTGCACCAGCACCCCGTTGCGGTGCGCGGCCTGCGGGATCGGCAGGGCCAGCGGCCCGTTGATGATGGCCAGCGCGTCCTGCTTCCAGATCGTCGACCAGGTGGCGCCGCCGTCGACGGAGACGCGGACGTCGGCCGATTGGGTCGGCAGGTACCCGACGAAGCGGGTGCGCAGCCCGACGACGGGATGGTCGACGTCGGTGAGGTCGACCGGCGGCGTGGTGAGCGTGGTGTCCTTGCGGTCCTGCAACTGGGTGTCGATGAGGGCGAAGTTCCCGCTGCCCGTCGTCTCGTTGGTGCGTGGGATCACCGTGCCCCGGTTGAACTCCCACCCGCCGTTCTCGGTCGCGTTGTCGACCCGCCAGCCGGTCGGCACGCCGGTGGATTCGAACGGTTCGGCGGGCAGGCCGGCGTAGTTGTGGTGGTAGCCGGCGGCCGCGCAGATCTCGTCGTCCACCGGCACCGCGAAGTCGCGGCCGACATCGGTGGCGTCGACGGTGATCTGTGCGTCGGCGGTGCGGTACCCGGCCGGATCGGCCCGCACGCTCAGGGTCAGGGCGGAATCTTCAGGCACCCGCATGTGGTAGCGGCCGGTGAACGGATCGGTGCGTACGGCCGGCAGTGGCGTGCCGGGCGCGGACACCGTGGCGTACAGCGGCCAGCCGTGCCCGGAACCGTCCTTCACAGTGCCGGACAGGGTGACCTGGGGCTTGGCGTGCAGCGCGAGATCCACCGTGGCGGTCTGCCCGTCGGTGACCTCGACGTCACGGGTCACGGCGGCGTAGCCGAACGCGGCGACCGCCACGGTGAACGTGCCGACGGATTCCGTCACGTCGTACCGCCCGGCGGCGTCGGTGGTGGCCGTGACGCTGCGGCCGCCGCCGCTCACCGTGACGGTGGCGTTCGCGATCGGCGCGTGGCTGGTCGTGTCGGTCACGGTGCCGGCGAGATGGCCGTGCGGACCGGGTGCCCGGAACGCGGCGACACCGTTCGGTGTCCCGAGGCCCGTGGGGCCGTCGAATCCCGCACCGGCGGTGCACAGGTACGCCGCCGCCGGGTCGCAGTTGCCGTTCCGGCCCGTCGTGATGTCGTTGAGGCTGCCGGCCGACGCCGCGTAGGGGTACCAGTTCGGTGCGTCTCCGGCTGGCGTACGGCCGGCGAGGGCGTACACGCCGGCGATGATCGGAGCGGACAGGCTCGTGCCGCCGGCCTGCGCCCAGCCGTAGCCGCCGAACGTCTGGTAGACGGCCAGACCGTCGAGCGGGTCGGCGAGGGCCGACACGTCGGCGACGGTACGGCCGGGGCATCCGGGATCGGCCTGGAAGTAGGGCTTCGGCTCGACCGTGGAGCATCCGCTGCCCGGTGCGCCGGAGTAGTTGTCCCACACCTGCTCGGTCCAGCCGCGGCTGGTGGTGTCATCGCGGGTGAGTCTGGTACCACCGACGGCCGTCACGTACGGTGACGAAGCGGGGAACGACATGCCGTACCCGTAGTCGCCGGAGGCGGCCACGATCGCCACGCCCGGGTGCTGGTAGTGCTTCCCGTAGGTGGAGCTCACGTCGGGGTGTTCCGGGCCGCCGTAGGAGTTCGACACCACCTGGGCGTCACTGGCGACCGCCTGGTCGACCGCCTGGCCCAGGTCTGCGACGGAGTTGCTGTCGGCCTCCACCAGCAGGAGGTGACAGCGCGGGCAGACCGCCGACACGGTGTCGAGGTCGAGTGAGATCTCCCCAGCCCACGACTCGTCGGGGATGGGGAAGTCGTGGCCGCCGCGCTGGTCGATCTTCGTGAAGCAGCCGTTGTCGGTGGTGCATGGGGGCAGGCCCCAGTGCGCCCGGTAGACCGCGAGGTCCGCCTCGGCCGTCGGGTTGTCGAAGGCGGCCACGACCGCGACGGTGATGCCGTCACCACCCGACGCCGGCAGGTTGTACGCGGAGACCAGGTCGGCGGGCCCGTACCCGTAGACCGGCTCGTCGGCCCCGGCCTGCCGGGACGGCGCCGACGGCTGCGCGGGGGCTGTCGGCGGGATGCGGCGGATCGAATTGCACTGCGCGTACCCCACTTGCACGGGTCCGCTGCACACTCGCTCGACCCGCCACTCGCCGGACGGGCCAGAACCGGTCGCGGTGGTGGCGAGATCTGTGGCTGTCATGGCCGGCGGAGCCGCGTGGGCCACGCCGGTAGCACCTTGGGTGACCAGTGTGCAGACGGCCAGGGCGGCCACCGCGAGCGCGCGTAACGAACGACGCGACATGATTGCTCCTCCTCAATCGTGCCGGCACCGAACGTCACGGTCGTCATGCGTGGCCATGAGGGGATCCGACATGCGATCCACGTATCTTGATCACCGGCGGCGAGACATTAACAGCGGGACGGCCGGCAACGGTGCCCGATTCGGCCAGGTGCCCGTTCCGGACGCAGGGCCTATGCTCGCGCTGTGACGGACGACGGCGAGCGGGGAGCATGGGACCTGGTCGGGCTGTCCGACCTGGACCATCAGGTGTACCGGCGGCTCCTGCTCGATCCGAGGGCGGACGCCGAGTCTCACGCCGACGCGCTGCGATGTTCGACCGCGCAGGTACGTTCCGCGCTGGACCGGCTGGCCTCGCTGGGCCTGATACGCCACGACACCGAGATCGACGGCCGGTACCAGGCCGTGGACCCCCTCGCCGGCTTGGCCGCTCTGGTGCGGGAACGCCGACATGCCCTGGATCGGCTCGAGGCCGCGTCGTACGAGTTGTCCCGGGTCTTCGCCGCCGGACTGATGCGCACCGAACCACGACGGCTCTTCGAGGTGGTCGAGGGACGCACGGCGACCGCGAGCCGCATCCACGACCTACTCGGCTCGGCGAGGAGCGAGGTGGTCGGCATCGACACCCCGCCGTACGTCGCGCCGAACAGCACCCCCATCAGCGACGCCGAACTGGGTCTGCTGCAACGAGGCGTCCGCTTCCGCTCGCTGTACGCCAGCCAGGTTCTCGACGAACCGGCGCTGGTCGCCCGCATCCAGTGGATGGTCGACAACGGTGAGGAGGCCCGGACCCTGCCGCAGGTGCCCATGAAGCTGCTGGTGGTCGACCGGGAGACCGCCGTGGTGCTACTCGCCGGCGAAGACACCGCGCCGGAAACCCTTTCGGTGGTGGCGGCGCGTTCGGCGCTGACCGACGGCCTCCAGGCGATCTTCGAGCAACTGTGGTCGCACGCCAGCCCCATCCGGTTCGGGTCGGGCCGCCAGGACACGCGCGACGCCGACACGAGCAAGCTCATCGACCTGCTCAACGCGGGAATGAAGGACGAGTCGATCGCCCGTCACCTCAGGGTGAGCCCGCGGACGGTCCGTCGCCGGATCGCCGCCCTGCTCGACGAACTCGACGCCACCGGCCGGTTCCAGGCCGGGGTCCGCGCGGTCCGGCGCGGCCTGCTCTGACCCGGCTCGGCAGGCATGAATCAACCTGCCAGGACGTCGGCGGCAGAATCCGGCACAAGCCGGTTGACGAGATCATCATCAATGATCAAGATCGTGATTGTCTCGATGGTGGCCCGACGGGCATCCGAACGTGATCGAGACTCATCGTCCAATCCGGACGGCCAGACGATCTTGAGGAGCGCGGCGTATGCGTCGACGAAGGTTACCAAGCCTGTTACTGGGCACCCTGCTGGTGGGCGTCGCCGCGGTCGCCGTGACGGCCACCGACGCCCCCACGGCAGACGCGGCTCCGGCCGGCGCGCCACCGACGGCGGTCCCGGCCGGAGCCGCGACGACGATCACCCTGATCACCGGGGACCGGGTCATCACCGACGGTCGCGGCGGGACGGCCGTCGAGCGCGGGCCCGGCCGCGCCGGGATCGACTTCGTCAGCCAGACGGTCGACGACCACCAGTACGTCATCCCGGTCGACGCGTTGCCGCTGCTTGAGGACGGCCGGCTCGACCGGCGGCTGTTCGACCTGACGGCGCTGGCCGAGTTCGGCTACGACGACCGATCCGGTGAACTTCCGCTGCTCGTGTCGTACCCCGGCTCGGGCACGAGGAACGCAGCCGCCGCGCGTACGGCTTCGACCGTCGCCGGTGCCCGGGTGGTGCGGGACCTGCCCAGCATCGGCGCCCTCGCGGTCCGCGCGGACCGTGCCGGCCGCGCGGAGCTGTGGCAGTCGCTGACGGGCGGTACGGCGACCGCCCGCACGCTGTCCACCGGGGTCGACCGGGTCTGGCTGGACGGCAAGCGCACGATCGACCTGGACGTGAGCGTGCCGCAGATCGGTGCGCCCGCAGCCTGGCAGGCGGGCCTGGACGGGACCGGCACCACCGTCGCGGTCCTGGACACCGGCGTGGACGCCACCCATCCCGACCTGGCGGGACAGATCGTGGGCATGCAGAACTTCACCAGCACGCCCAGCACGGACGACACGGTGGGCCACGGCACCCACGTCGCGTCGACGATCGCGGGCACCGGCGCCGCCTCGGACGGCCGGTACAAGGGTGTCGCGCCGGGAGCCAAGCTGCTCATCGGCAAGATCTGCGGCGACCGTTCCTGCACGGAGTCCGACGTCCTGGCGGGCATGGCCTGGGCGGCCCCGCAGGCGCAGATCATCAACATGAGCCTCGGCGGCGGCGACACCGCGGGCATCGACCCGCTCGAGCAGGCCGTCAACGACCTCACCGCCCGGTACGGCACCCTGTTCGTGATCGCCGCCGGCAACGAGGGCGCCACGGCTCCCGTCGGCTCACCGGCCAGCGCGGACGCCGCCCTCGCCGTCGCCGCGGTCGACAGCAACGATCAACTCGCCTCCTTCTCGAGCCGCGGCCCGCGCGTCGGCGACCACGCGGTCAAGCCCGACATCGCAGCGCCCGGCGTGAACATCGTGGCGGCCAAGGCCGCGCACGGCGTCGGCGGCACCCCGGCGCCGGTCACCGGGTACACGAGCATGTCCGGCACCTCGATGGCGACGCCGCACGTCGCGGGCGCCGCCGCGATCCTGACTCAGGCGTACCCCGGCTGGTCGGCACAGCAGCGCAAGACCGCCCTGATGGCGGCGGCCAAGCCCACAGCGGGAATGACCGTGTTCGAGCAGGGCGCAGGTCGGGTCGACGTGGCGCGGGTGATCAGCCAGACGGTGGCCACCCAGGAGGGCAGCGTCAGCTTCGGCCGCCAGCCCTGGCCGCACGCCGACGACGCGCCCATCGTCAAGACCGTGACCTACCGTAACGACGGCCCGAACTCGGTGACGCTGTCGCTGAGCGTGCAGACCGCGGCAGGCGTACCGGCCGACGCCTTCACCACCGGCGCCACCAGCCTGACCGTGCCCGCGGGCGGCACCGCGTCGACCACGCTCACCGTCGACACGGCCGTCGACGGGCCGGACGGCTACTGGACCGGCTACCTGTCCGCCACGGCAGCGGGCGGCGTGCAGGTCCAGACGCCGTTCGCCGTCGACCGGGAGCGGGAAGGCCACGACGTGACCCTGGTGCACACCGGACGCGACGGGGCTCCAGCGACGACGCGCTACACCTCGATCGTCAACCTGGACACCTACGAGGTCATCTACGAGTGGACCACCAACCCCACGCCGGTGCTGCATCTGCCCAGCGGGCGGTACGGCATGTACACCTGGATCAACGGCCCGGACACCGACCCGACGCGCTACTCCTCGACCATGCTGGTGCAGCCCGCGTTCGTCGTCGACCGCCCCCTCACGATCCAACTGGACGCCCGGCTGGCCAAACCGATCTCGGTCACCGTGCCGAGGGCCGACGCGGTGCCGACCCTGATCGCGATCAACGCGACCTGGTCCGCCGGCCCGGGCAAGGGCGCCGTCGCGCTCAGCACGCCGGGCGCCTTCGCCGGGAACTACGTCGGACAGATCGGGCCGGACGAGCCCGCGCCGGAGTTCAAGAGCACGATCGGGGCGTCGTTCGCCGCGTTGACCGGCGATGCCGTACGCAACAGCCCGTACGTGTACGACCTGGTGTGGTTCGACCAGGGCGGCATGTTCGACGGCCTCACCAAGGCACCGAAGCCGGCCGATCTGGCCACCATCGAGTCGACGTACGCCGGCACCGGAATGCCCGGAGAGGACGGCATGGAAGCCAACGGCGGCCGCCTCGCGCCAGGCGACACCTACTGGACCGTGTACGTCCCGTTCGAGCTGCCGTTCCGCCGCACCGAATACGTCAACACCGACGGCGGGGTGGGCTGGAGTTCCACGTTCATGCACCGGGCGATGCCGGCGGGCAGCACCTACCCGGCGACGATGTACCAGTCGAACCAGCCCTGGCAGGCGTACCTCGGCGGGCGCACGTACCGGCAGTCGTGGAACCAGGCGGTGTTCGGGCCGTCGTCGACCAGCCCGACCGGGCCCGCCGACTGGGTGACCCGCACCGGCGACGTGATCCAGGCCGCGGTGCCGATGTTCGCCGACGGCACCGGCCGACCCGGCAACTCGATGGTCGCCGCCACCCGCGTCGCCCTCTACCGCGGCGACACGCTGCTCGGCTCCGTCGACAAGCCGGTCGGGCAGTTCACCGTGCCGGCCGGGCCGGCGACCTACCGGCTGGAGGCGTCGGCGACCCGCGCCGAACCGAGCACGTTGTCGACCAACGTGTCGGGCGTATGGACGTTCCGCTCCGGGCACGTAAACGGAGAGACGCCGCAGCGGTTGCCGCTGTCCACGGTGCGGCTCAGCCCGCCGCTCGACGAGCTGAACGCGGCACCGGCGGGCCGGCGCTTCGACATTCCGTTGACGGTGGAGCGGCAGCCTGGCGCCTCGATCGGGCGCACGAAGCGGATGTCCGTGGAGGTGTCGTACGACGACGGGCAGACCTGGCGACGGGCGGTCGTCACGGGCTCAGGTGACCACCGTGTCGTGAAGGTGAGCCATCCGAAGGCCGCCGGGTTCGTGTCGCTGCGGGTGCAGGCGGATGACGTGGCCGGAAACACGGTCACCCAGACCGTGATCCGGGCGTACGCCATCTCCTGATCCCGGGGCACCTGTCGGGGGGGGGGGGGGGGGGGCGCCCCCCCCCCCCCCCCCCCCCCCCCCCGGGGAGAACCAGAACCCACCCCCCC
>NZ_JBEXFP010000021.1:0-99824 GCF_040606825.1 Micromonospora sp. NPDC005367
TCTGGTGGAACTCCCGGGCCTTGAGCAGTCGGGTGCGCACCCCGTCGTACTTGGACAGGCCGGTGAAGAGCACGGTGCGGATCGGCACGTTGATGCCGACGCCGAGGGTGTCGGTGCCGCAGATGACCTTGAGTAGCCCGGCCTGGGCGAGGGTCTCGACCAGCCGGCGGTACTTGGGCAGCATGCCCGCGTGGTGCACGCCGATGCCGTGCCGCACCAGCCGGGACAGGGTCTTGCCGAAGCCGGAGGTGAACCGGAAGTTCCCGATGGCCTGGGCGATCATGTCCTTCTCGGCGCGGGTGGAGACGTTGACGCTCATCAGCGCCTGGGCCCGCTCCAGGGCGGCGGCCTGGGTGAAGTGCACGACGTACACCGGCGCCTGCTTCGTCTGCAGCAGCTCCTCCAGCGTCTCGTGCAGCGGCGTCATCGCGTACGAGAAGAGCAGCGGGACGGGCCGCTCGGCCGAGCGCACGACGGCGGTCGGCCGCCCGGTGCGCCGGGTCAGGTCGTCGACGAAGCGGGTGGTGTCCCCGAGGGTGGCGGACATCAGGATGAACTGGGCCTGCGGCAGCTCGATGATCGGCACCTGCCACGCCCAGCCCCGGTCGGGCTCGGCGTAGAAGTGGAACTCGTCCATGACCACCTGGCCGACGTCGGCCTTGGTGCCCTCCCGCAGCGCCAGGTTGGCCAGGATCTCCGCGGTGCAGCAGATGATCGGGGCGTCGGCGTTGACGCTGGCGTCGCCGGTGAGCATCCCGACGTTCTCGGCGCCGAAGACCTCGCAGAGGGCGAAGAACTTCTCCGAGACCAGCGCCTTGATCGGGGCGGTGTAGAAGGTCGTCCGGTCGTCGGCCAGGGCCGCGAAGTGCGCCGCGATCGCCACCAGGCTCTTACCGGAGCCGGTCGGCGTGTTCATGATCACGTTGGCGCCGGAGACGATCTCGATGACCGCCTCTTCCTGGTGTGGGTAGAGATCGAGGCCGCGCTCCTTGGCCCAGCCGGCGAACGCGTCGTAGAGGGTGTCGGGGTCGGCGGTCGCGGGCAGCGCGGCGGTGAGCGTCATAACCCGTCAATGGTGCCTGGATCATGGTGCTCCCCGCCAACCGGGGTGACGGATCGTAAGAAAGCGACCCATCGCCGCGGGGCCGCTCCTCAGCGGCGGCGGTAGATCAGGTCGGCGATCGGGCGGCCCGCCAGCAGGGCGCGCCGTTCGAACTTGGTCACCGGCCGGTGCGCGGGGCGCGGCGCGAAGCCGGCGTGCGGGTTGACCAGTTCCGGGTCGGCGTCGAGGGTCTCCCGCATCGCCTCGGCGTACTCCGCCCAGTCGGTGGCGCAGTGCAGCACGCCGCCCGGCGCGAGCCGGCTGCGCAGCAGGGCCACGTGCGCCGGCTGGATCAGCCGTCGCTTGTGATGCCGGGCCTTCGGCCACGGGTCGGGGAAGAAGACGTGCACCGCGTCGAGCGAGCCGGGCGGCAGTCGGCGTACCAGCTCCAGGGCGTCGCCCTTCGCCACCCGGACGTTGCGCAGGTCGTGCCGTCGCACCAGGTCGAGCAGGTTGGCGATGCCAGGGGTGTGCACCTCGACCGCCAGATAGTCCCGATCCGGATCGGCGCCGGCCATCGCCGCGGTGGTGTCGCCCATGCCCGATCCGATCTCCAGCACGACCGGCGCCGTTCGACCGAAGAGGCCGGTCAACTCGATCGGGGCGCCCGGCCCGTCCGGCACGTCCAGGCCGTACGCGCCGAAGAGCCGGTCCAGCGCATCGGTCTGCCGCCCGGTCATCCGGCCCCGCCGTGGATGGAAGGTGCGGATCGTCCGGACGGGTGGCCGCGCCGCGGCGCGCGTGGGGTCAGGGTCGATGGAGGTCACAGCCGTCCGAGCGTACGCGACCATCCCGCCGGATCGGATGTGATGTTCGCCCAGGAATGAGAGGATCCATCTCGTACGGCAGTCCGGGCAGCCCGCTGCCCATCCGGCCATCCGGCGTCGGGAGGAGGCATCGCGCATGACCCGCGGTGAATTCGTCCTGTCGGCCATGATCGCCGGCCTGCTGCTGGTGGTGGCGGCCGGCCGGGAGGCGGCCGTCGAGGGTCCGCCGCCGCAGGTCGCCGCCTCGCCCGCCGCCTTCGCCGCCCCCGATCCGGGCGACCCCGGGGATGCCGGCCCGCAGCCGGAGGCGGCCGCCGCGCCCCAACCGAACCCGGTCGTGGACGTCTTCGTCGAGGTCAGCCCGAGCACCGTGCAGCCGGGCTACCTGGTCGGCATCAAGGCCAGCTGCCGGGACAACTCGATCCCGGCGACCGTGGTGTCGGACGCGTTCGGGCGGGTCCAGGCGCAGCCGCAGCACGGGTTGCTGACCGCCGCGCCGATGGTGCGCGAGCGGACCTTCCCCGGCAACTACCGCGTCAAGCTCGAGTGCCGTGACGGCCAGACCGCCTCGACGATGCTCCAGGTGGTGAAGTCGGTGAAGCCCAGCCGCGGTCCGGCCACCGGGTTCGGCGGCACCGCGGGCGGCTTCCGCGGTGGCCTGCTGGTGCCCTTCGGAGTGGCGCTGGCCGTTGCCGGGCTGATCGTCGCCCTCGTCACGCTGCGCCGGCCGCGTACCGGGCGTGGCTCCACGAGAGGCTGAGCCGGATGCCGGCCCCGCGCCCCAGCCGTCCGCCGGTCGGATCACCGGCCGACCGTTCGGCGCTCGCCCAGCGGGTCTCCATCACACACGCGATCACCGCGCAGGCGCCTCCGCCGGTACGCCCCGCCGCCGGCCGGGGCACCGGCGTCCGGGCCGCACGGCCCCGCCGCTCGCCCTGGGCCCTGCCGCTGGCCGTGGTGCTGGTGCTGGCCGGGGTCTTCGCCACCGGGATGGGGCTGGGCCGCTCGGTCGAGCCCGGGGAGTGGACCGCCGGCGGTGGGGATCGGCCGGCGGGCGGCGACAACGGCGCGATGCGGGCGAGCCGTCCGGTGAGTCTCTCGATGCCGACGATCAAGGTGTCCGCGCCGGTGGCTCCGGTCGGGCAGGCCCGGGACGGTTCGATCGCGGTGCCGCCGTTGGAGCGGCACAACGAGACCGGCTGGTACGACCGGGGGCCCACTCCCGGAGAGTCCGGCCCGGCCGTGATCGTCGGGCACGTGGACACGAAGGACGGGCCCTCGGTCTTCTACGACCTGGGCAAGCTGAAGCCGGGCGACGCGGTCGAGGTGACCCGGGCGGACGGGTCGGTGGTGGCGTTCCGGGTCGACTCGGTGGAGCGTTTCCCGAAGGACCGGTTCCCGGCCGATCGGGTCTACGGCCACGACGGTCCGCCGGGCCTCCGGCTGATCACGTGTGGCGGTGAGTTCGTCGGCGGCCGCGAGGGCTACGCCGACAACATCATCGCCTTCGCCTCCCTGGCCGCCGCACCCACCTGACCCTCCCTGGCCGCCGCCCCCACCTGACCCTCCCTGGCCGCTGCCCCCACCTGACCCTGTCCGGCCTCCCGTCCCCTTGATCGACCAGAGACAGGGGGTGGGGTCAGGGGACCTGCTGGACCACTTCGAACTCGAGCAGGTTGGCGCCGGTGGCGACGGGGCGTTGCTGCCCGCCGTGCGCGGCGCGGGAGGGGCCAGCGGCCCAGGCCTGGTACGCCTCCTCCGACTCCCACTTCGTGTAGACGAAGTAGCGACTCTCTCCGGCGACCGGACGGAGCAGCTCGAACCCGAGGAAGCCGGGGGAGTTCTCGACGGCGCCGGCCCGGGCCGCGAAGCGCTTCTCCAGCTCCTCACCGGCACCCGGCGGGACGTCGATCGCGTTGATCTTCACAACAGCCATGTCCCCACCCTAACCAGCTCAGAAAGTCTCGACCGCCGGCACCAGTTCGGCGTCGACGACGATCGGTGCGTGATCGGAGGGCCCCTTGCCCTTGCGCGCCTCCCGGTCGACGTACGCGGAGCGGACCGTCCGGGCGAACGGCGCCGAGGCGTACACCAGGTCGATCCGCATGCCCTTGTTCTGGTGGAACATGCCGGCCCGGTAGTCCCAGTAGGTGAACGGGTGCGGCCCCTTCATCGGGGTCGGCACCACGTCGGTGAGACCCAGGTCGCGCAGCGCGGCCAGCGCCGCGCGCTCGGCCGGGGTGACGTGCGTGGAGTGGGTGAACACGGCCGGGTCCCAAACGTCGGCGTCGGTCGGGGCCACGTTGAAGTCACCGCAGACGGCCAGCGGCAGGCCACCGGTGAGCTGCTGCTCCAGCGCGTCGCGCAGCGCGGCGAACCAGGCCAGTTTGTAGGCGTAGTGCGGGTCGTCCGGCGTCCGGCCGTTGGGCACGTACACCGACCAGACCCGCAGCCCGCCGCAGGTGGCGGCGATGGCGCGGGCCTCGGGAGCGGGGAACCCCGGCTCGCCGGGAAACCCGACGGCCACGTCGACCAGCCCGACCCGGGACAGCAGGGCCACCCCGTTCCACCGACCGTCGCTGTGGCTGGCCACGGTGTAACCCAGCTCGCCCACCTCCGCCACCGGAAAGGCGCCGTCCGGGCACTTGGTCTCCTGGAGGCAGACCACGTCCGGCTCGGTGCTGTCGAGCCAGTCGAGCAGCCGGGGAAGCCGGGCTTTCACCGAGTTCACGTTCCAGGTCGCCAGGCGCATGCGTCCAGCCTGCCGCATCAACGGCCGGTACGCCGGTCCGGCACCCGGGTGTCGCGCTTCGCGGGGACGGCGCCACCACCTCCCGGGGTACGGTTCGACCCGTTCGCCCCGCGGTCGGGGGTCCGGATCAGCCGGGACGCCCCGACCTGCCTGATCCGTGCCGCCAGGGTGGACGCGTCTGCGCCCGGCAACCGGTCGGCGACCGGTGTCGGCACCGGGCGTGGATGGCCGGCCGGAGGACCGCGGCCGTCAGTTCCCGGTGTCGTTCGGGCGGCTCTGCTCGGCCAGGAAGCGCTCCAGTTCGGCGGCGAGTTCCTCGGCCGACGGCAGCGAGCCCATCTCCGGCGCGAGCAGGTTCTTCCCGCCCCGGCCCCGGGCGAACGCGTCGTACTGCTCCTCGAGCGCCTGCACGAGCGCCGCGGCGTCCTCGGTCTGCGCGACCTGCCGGTCGATCTCGACCCGGATCACCTCGGCGGCCGAGCGCAGCTCGTCGCTGGGCAGCAGCAGCCCGGTGGCGCGGGACACCGAGGCGAGCAGCACCTCCGCGGCGGCCGGGTACTCGGTCTGCGCCACGTAGTGCGGCACGTGGGCCGCGAAGCCGACCGCGTCGCGACCCAGTTCGCCGAGACGGAACTCGAGCAGGTGGCCGACACCGGCGGGCACCTGCACCCGCTGCAGCCACGGCTCGTGCCCGGCGATCAGCTCGCGGCGCGTGGCGTGGACGGTCACCCCGGTCGGTCGGGTGTGCGGCACGGCCATCGGGATCGAGTTCAGCCCGACGGTCAGCCGGACGCCCAGCCGGGCGCCGAGCCCGGCGACGGCGGCCACGAAGCGCTCCCACTGCACGTCCGGCTCGGGGCCGGTGAGCAGCAGGAAGGGGGTGCCGTCGTCGTCGCGCAACAGGTGCAGCTCGAGCTTCGGCGCGTCGTACGACTCCCAGTGGTCCTCGACGAAGGTCATGATCGGCCGACGGGACCGGTAGTCGAAGAGCTGGTCCAGGTCGAAGGTCGCGATGGGGCGAGACTCCAGCGAGGTGAGCAGCTGCTCGCGGGCGAGCCGGCTCGCGTTTCCGGCGTCGACGAACCCGGTCAGGGCCTGGATGAGGACCGGCTGACCGAGGTCGGGCAGATCGTCGGTGAGCTCGTAGAGCTCGTGTGGGTCGAGCACCGGTGCGGACCTCCCTGAGATGGTGCGTACGGAGTGCCGTCGCGTGCGCGGCACCCGGTTCCGGCAACGTACCCGCCATCCTGGTGCATTCCTTCGCCGGGCGGTCCGTTCTCAGGGAGTGATCAGGATCGGGCGAATGCGCCTATTCCGCCGGGCGTCCGGGGGTGGTCTGCCTGTTCGGGGGAGCATGCCATGGGCCTAACGGCCTAGTTTAGTGATCGTGGGCCGAGGAGCCGGTGACTGCCCGCTTCCGGCCGGGCGGGTTGCGCCTGGGTCGGCCGACCGGTTCGTCCCGGCCGCGAGGTCCGTCCATCGACCGACCGGTGGCTCCCCGGCTGTCCACCGACCCGGCCCGAATCTGTGGCGAGGGCCACGAGATCACCGACGGTAATCATCGGGTACGTCTGCCTAGCCTCGGCTGATGCGTGACGACGGCACCCTCGACGAACCGAACGCCCCCCACGATCCGAATGTTCGTACGGATGACCGGGCATCGGCCGAACGGACGATGATGCTGCGGCGCCTTCGAGCCGCCACCCCGGGCCTGCGGGCCGCCCGCGACCGCGTCGCCGGCTACGCGGCACCACGCCTGCGGTCCGGCTACGACCGGACCCGGCAGTTCGCGACGCCCGGACGGGCCCGGATCCTGCTCGCCACCGGCGTCGTGTGCTGCCTCGGCCTGGCGACGTACGCCCAGGTCAGTGACGACACCGCGGGCGTGGTGGCCCGGGTGGACCCGCTGGCCGCCCGCTCCGAGCTGGTCCGGCGCGCCGAGCAGGAGCACGCCTCCCGGTCCCTCGACCGGTCGGCGAGTGGGCAGCCCACGCCGCCGCCCCCGACCCAGCCGGCTGCCCCCGCCGGCCCGGACGCCGACCCGGATGTGCGGGCGATGAAGAAGCCGGCGGAGCCTGCGCCGGTGGCGGGGCTGACCCGGACGCAGATGAAGAACGCCGAGATCATCGTGCGCACCGGCCGGGGCATGGGAGTGCCGCGCCGGGGGCTGGTGATCGCGGTGGCCACCGCGATGCAGGAGAGCAACCTGTACAACCTCGCGAGCGGCGTGATCCCCGAGTCGCAGCGGCACCCGCACCAGGGGCTCGGCTGGGACCACGACTCGGTCGGGCTGTTCCAGCAGCGGTCGAGCAGCGGTTGGGGACCGGTGGACCGGTTGATGGATCCCGAGTTCGCCACCCGGCAGTTCCTCGGCGCGCTGGAGCGGGTCCCGGGCTGGCAGCAGATGCGGCTCACCGACGCCGCCCAGGCGGTGCAGGTGTCGGCGTACCCCGACCACTACGCGAAGCACGAGTGGCGGGCGAACGAGGTCGTCGACGCCATCCTGCCGACGGAGCGGTAGTCTACGGCCGCAGTGGACGGTTGACTGCCGGGTCGTCCCGGGTACATCCGTTGTCGGTTCCGGGTAGACATGAGTGGGGGCTAACCGACAGGAGGACCGAGATGTCTCTGTTTCAGCGGATCAGCACCTTCCTGCGCTCGCCCAGAGGACAGCAACTCGTCGCACGCGGCCGGCGGGAACTCGCCAAGCCGGAGAACCAGCGGAAACTGAAGGGACTGGCGGCGAAGTTCACCAACCGCCGCTGACCCCTGCCGGCCCTCCGCATCGCCCGCGTCGACCCTCGGGAGTACCCGTGTCAGAACCCGTGCCCGCCGACGGCCAGCCGCCCACTCCCGCGCCGCGGCCGCCCGCCCCGGCGGTGGCCGCCGGCCAGGAGGTCCCCGAGTCGCCGCCCGCCACGCTCTGGGACCGGATGCGTGGCGACCCGCAGTACGCCCCGGAGCACCTGGCGTTGGAGGCGGTGCGCCGGCTCGGGCCGGAGGCGGCGCAGTGGGTCGCGCAGGCCCGGGAGGAACAGCCCGGCATCACCACCGAGGCGCTGGCCGAGCAGGCGGTACGCCGGTTCGTGAACCGGGCCCGGCTGTCCGGCGCGGTCTCCGGCGCCGCCGGGCTGCCCGGCGCGGTGATCGACATCGGCGTGCTGGCCTGGACCCAGGCCCGCATGGTGCTGCACGTCGCGGCGGCGTACGGCGTCGACCCGCTGCACACCGACCGCGCCACCGACCTGCTCGTCCTCCAGCGGGTGCACAAGGTCGCCGAGAGCGCCCGGCTGGCGCTGGGCGTGGCCGCCGGCCGGGAGCGCGCGGGCGCCCTGTTCGGCATGGGTGGGCAGGGCCAGTTGGGCAAGGTCATGCTGCGGTTGGGCGTACGCCTGGCGCAGATGGCCGGGATACGGGTGGCCAAGCGCGTCTTCGCCAAGCTCGTGCCCGGCGCGGCGATCATCCTGGGCACCTGGGCGAACTCGTCCGCCACCAAGGACCTCGCCGAACGCTCCCGGGCGCTCTACCGGCAGCACGCGAGCGGCGTCTCGGGGCCACGCCGCGCCTGACAGGCCTCGTCAGGCGCGGGGACGCGGGAGGCCGCGGTTCAGCCGGCGAGCCCGGAAGCGTCCCAGGCCACGTCGGCGAGCCGGCCCTGACCGGCCGCGTTCGGGTGGAACCAGTCCAGCTGGTTCACCAGGTCGAGCGTGAAACGCACCCGGTGCACCGCGCCGCCGTCGTACCGGCAGCGCGACCCGTACGCCTTGCACGCCGCGGCCAGCTGACTGTTGTAGGCGTTGATCCGGGCGCGGAAGGCGGTCCGGCGGGCCCGGTCTGCCGGGGTGTTCGACGTCGCGTCGGCCAGCAGTGAGGGGCAGACGCCGTGCCGCCAGGCCCGGACCGCTCGCTTGTCGGTGTGCCCGACCTCCCACAGCCGGTGCAGGTCGGGGATGCTCACCACCAGCACCCGCGCCTTCGGGCGGCCCGCGCGCAGCGTACGCAGCGCCCGGTCCACGTCGGCCCGGAACTGCCGTACCGGGGTCATGTCGTCGATGCTGGACCGGCAGGCGTCGTTGGCGCCGATCAGCACCGTGACGTGGTCGACCCGGTCGCGCACCGCGGCCCGGGCCTGTTCCTCCAGGGCGGCGGCCCGCGCCCCGGGCCGGGCGTGGTTGTACGCGCGTTCCCGGACGTCCGGGTCGCGGTCGAGCAGGCGCCGGTAGAGGCTGCGTACCCGTAGCCCGTCCCCCGTCGACCAGGAGTTGCGTTCGCAGGAGGTGAGCACCAGGCACGAGCCGAATCCGGTGCTGATCGAGTCGCCGAGCGCGGCGATGCCGCCGGATCCGCCGGGCTGCGGGGTGCCACGGGTCGGGCGGGGTCCCGCCTCGCCGCCACCCTCGCAGGCGAGGGCGACCAGGGCCAGGAGGCAGGCGACGGTGGTGATCCAGCGGCGAGGCATGATCCCCCGATGTACAGCTCAGAGCGATGGCGCGATAACTCTATGCGCAGGACCGGTTGGGTCGGACTGACGCTGTCGGCTATGCGGCACATCCCGGCCGCTGCTCGGATCGATGTGGTAGCGCCCCGGTGCCGCGTGTCCGGAGCACTCCCGGTCGGCAATCCGGGTGAGCCCGCGGGAAGCCTTGACCTCGCGAGCGCTCGACGTGGAACGCTGAGCCGGACGCGCCGTGGACCACGGCGCCAGGCGGCGGGTTCCGCGCCGTGGCCGGGTGTCGAGTCCCACGGGACCCGGCGTCGTACCCGGTCCGTCCCGCCACGAAAGAGGGTGTGTTGTGAAACTCGGCCTGCACTACTGGACCTTCACCACCCCGCCGGAGCCGGAACTCATCGGATCCACCCTGGCCCGCGCCGCCGGGGTCGCGGAGTCGGGCGGTTTCGCCTCCTTCACCGTCATGGACCACTTCTTCCAGATGGAGGCCGTGGCCGGGGTCGACGAGCCGATGCTGGAGGCGTACACCACGCTCGGCTTCGTCGCCGGCAAGACCCAGCGGATGACGCTCGGTGTGCTGGTGACCGGCGTGATGTACCGGTACCCGGGACTGCTCGCGAAGACCGTCACCACCCTGGACGTGCTCTCCGGCGGTCGCGCCCGGCTGGGCATCGGCGCCTCCTGGTACGAGCGGGAACAGCGTGGCCTCGGCGTGCCGGTGGTGCCGGTGGCCGAGCGCTTCGAGCGGCTCGAGGAGACGGTGCAGATCTGCCTGCAGATGTGGAGCGAGGACAACGGGCCCTTCGAGGGGCGGCACTACCAACTGGCCGAGACCCTCAACTCACCGGCTCCGCTGCGCCGGCCGCGCCCGCCCATCATGATCGGCGGCAACGGCGAGCAGAAGACCCTCCGGCTGGTCGCCCGGTACGCCGACGCGTGCAACTTCTTCGGCGTGAGCGTTGACGAGGCACGCCACAAGTTCGACGTGCTCCGGTCGCACTGCGAGGCCGAGGGGCGTGACTACGACAGCATCGAGAAGACCCTCGCGATGCAGGTTCATCCCCTGGATGACCCGGACGCTTTCCTCGCCGCCGCGCAGGAGTACGCCGCACTCGGCGTGACCGAGCTCCAGGTGACGCCGGACCGGCACCCGGTCGAGTTCGCCGAGCAGGTCGCCGAGCGGATCGCGCCGCGCCTGGCCGAGATCGGCTGACGGCCGGCCAGGCCACCCGCGCTCGGCGCACGACGGCCCGGCCGTGGCGCGAAGCGGGCCGTGCGCCCGGCGGCGGCCACGAAGCCCGTCGTGCGTCCGATCGCGGCGACGAAGCCGGCCGTGCGTCCGATCGCGGCTCGCGGCCGCCCGTGCGCCCGGAAGCGGCGCGCGGCCGACCGCGCCGGTCGACCCGGTTAACCCGGTCCGTCCCGGGGTAGGTCGGGGGAATGACGAGATCGCAGCCCCGGCGCGCCCGTGGCACGGTCGGGCACGCGTACAGCGCGCTGAACCTCCGGCTCGCACTCGCCGGCTTCGGCCTGGTGATCATGGCCATCTTCGCCGTGCTGGCGTTCCTGGCCAACATCGTGTGGCTGGGCGTGGTCTGCGTGCTCCTCGCGCTGGTCGCCGTGGTCGACCTGATCATCATCCAGCGTCGCCGCGCCGCTCGTCGCCGCGAGGAGCCGGGCGCAAAGCACTCACTGTTCGAGTGACAGGAGGCCGAGATGTCCATCGCCACCACCAACCCCGCCACCGGACAGGTGCTCAAGACGTACGACCCGATGTCGACCGAGCAGATCGACGCCGCGATCGGGCGGGCCGACCTGGCGTTCCGGCAACTGCACGGCACCACCGTCGACCAGCGGGCCGGCTGGATGAACGCCGCCGCCGACCTGCTCGACGCGGAGCGCGACGAGATCGCCCGCATCATGACCACCGAGATGGGCAAGACGTACGCGTCGGCGAAGGCCGAGGTGACCAAGTGCGCCAAGGCCGCCCGGTTCTACGCGGCCCACGCCGCCGGATACCTGGCCGACGAGCCCGCCGACGCCGCGGCCGTGAGCGCCACCCGGGCCTTCATCCGCTACCAGCCGATCGGCCCGGTGCTCGCCGTGATGCCCTGGAACTTTCCGCTCTGGCAGGTGATGCGCTTCGCCGCGCCCGCGCTGATGGCGGGCAACACGGGACTGCTCAAGCACGCCTCGAACGTGCCGCAGACCGCGCTGCTGCTGGAGGACGTGTTCCGCCGGGCCGGGTTCCCCGAAGGCGCGTTCACCACACTGCTGGTGGGCTCGGACGCCGTCGAACAGATCCTCAGCGACCCCCGGGTACGCGCGGCCACGCTGACCGGCAGCGAGGGCGCCGGCCGGTCGATCGCGCAGATCGCCGGCCGGGAGCTGAAGAAGACGGTGCTGGAACTCGGCGGCAGCGACCCGTTCGTGGTGATGCCCTCGGCCGACCTGGACCAGGCCGCCGAGGTGGCCACCACCGCCCGCTGCCAGAACAACGGCCAGTCCTGCATCGCCGCGAAACGGTTCATCGTGCACACCGACGTCTTCGACGCCTTCGCGGAGAAGTTCGCCACCCACATGGCGGCACTTCAGGTCGGCGACCCGATGGACGAGCGGACCGACGTGGGGCCGCTGGCCAGCGAACGTGGCCGCGACGAGGTGCACGGCCAGGTCCGCGACGCGATCGACAACGGAGGCACGGTGCTGGTCGGCGGCGAGGTGCCGGACCGGGACGGCTGGTGGTACCCGCCGACGGTGGTCACCGACCTGACCCCGCAGATGCGGATGTGGCGGGAAGAGGTGTTCGGGCCGGTAGCGGGCCTGTTCCGGGTGTCGTCGTACGACGAGGCGATCGAGGTCGCCAACGGCACCGCCTTCGGGCTCGGCTCGAACGCCTGGACCCGGGATCCGGACGAGCAGGCGCGCTTCGTCACCGACCTGGACGCCGGCAACGTCTTCATCAACGGCATGACCACCTCCTACCCGGAGCTGCCCTTCGGCGGGGTGAAGAACTCCGGCTACGGCCGGGAACTCTCCGCGCTGGGCATGCGGGAGTTCTGCAACACGAAGGCGGTCTGGGTGGGCGGCGAGGGCGCCGGCTCGGTCGGGCCGGCCGGCGCGCACTCCGAGTAGCGGACGCGACCCGGCCGCCGCCGGCGGCCGGGTCGCTGCAAGGCGGTCGGCGAACGTCAGCTTTAGCCGGACACCGTCCTGGGTACGGAACGCAGCCATGACGGTGTTCGGCTTCCACGCGTCCCACGAACAGATCCACCCCCGAGCCCTGCTGGATGCGGTGGTCCACGCCGAACGGGTCGGCTTCGACGGCGCCATGTGCTCGGACCACTTCTCGCCGTGGAGCGCCCGGCAGGGGCACTCCGGTTTCGCCTGGTCCTGGCTCGGCGCCGCGCTCCAGGCCACGGGGCTGCCGTTCGGCGTGGTGAACGCCCCGGGCCAGCGCTACCACCCGGCGATCGTCGCCCAGGCGATCGGGACGCTCGCCGCCATGTACCCGGGCCGGTTCTGGGCCGCGCTCGGCACCGGGGAAGCCAGCAACGAACACATCACCGGCGACCGCTGGCCGCGCAAGTCCGTGCGCGCCGCCCGGCTGCGCGAGTGCGTGGACGTGATCCGGGCGCTGCTCGCGGGGGAGGAGGTCAGCCACGACGGGCTGGTCCGGGTGGACCGGGCGCGGCTGTGGACCCGCCCCGAGCAGCCGCCCGCCCTGCTCGGCGCGGCGGTGAGCGTACCGACCGCCCGCTGGTGCGCCGGCTGGGCCGACGGGCTGATCACCGTGAACGCGTCGGTGGAGCACCTGCGTCGGATGGTCCGCGCCTACCGGGACGCCGGCGGTCGGGGGCCGCTGCACCTGCAGGTGCACCTGAGCTGGGCGCCCGACCAGGCCGAGGCGGAGGCCGTCGCGTACGACCAGTGGCGCAGCAACGTCTTCGTCCCGCCGGTGTGCTGGGACCTGGAGACGGCCGAGCACTTCGACGCGGTCTCGGCCGACGTGCCGATGCGGCGGGTCACCCAGGTGGTCAACGTCTCGGCGGACCTCGGCCGGCATGTCGGCTGGCTGGAGGAGTACCTGACCCTCGGGTTCGACCAGATCGCCCTGCATCACGTCGGAAAGGAACAGAGTGCCTTCCTGGACACGTTCGGCGCGGAGGTGCTGCCGAAGCTGCGTGCCCGATGATCAGGCGATACCCGGTGGTTGCCTAGGCTGACATCCCATGGAGGGACTCTTCGAGGTCGTCGTGTTCCTGGCGACCGCGACGATCGGCGCCGCACTGGCCCGCAAGCTCGGCCTGTTGGCGCCGATCGTGCTGGTGGTGGCGGGGCTCGTGCTGTCGTTCGTGCCCGGCTTCCCGCACGTCCGGCTCGACCCGGATCTGGTGCTCGTGGGGATCCTCCCACCGCTGCTCTACGTCGCCGCGTTGGAGACGTCCGTGCCGGCCTTCCGGCACAACCTGCGCCCGATCCTGTGGCTGGCGGTCGGGCTCGTGCTCTTCACGGCGGCCGCGATCGGTCTGGTCCTGCACCTGCTGTTGCCGATGGTGCCCTTCGCCGTCTGCCTGGCCCTCGGTGCGGTGCTCGCCCCACCGGACGCGGTGGCCGCGACGGCGGTGGCCCGGCGCATCGGGCTGCCCCGGCGGGTGGTCACGATCCTTGAGGGTGAGAGCCTGCTCAACGACGCCACCGCGCTGGTGCTGTTCCGGGTCGCCGCGCTGGCCGCCGTCGGTTCGGCGGTCGGCGTGGCCGAGGTGAGCATCGAGGTGCTGCGCTCGGCCGGCGGCGGTGTGCTGGTCGGCGTGCTCGGCGCTGTGCTCTTCGGGTTCGTGCACAAGCGGATCACCGACCCGCTGCTCGACAACGCGCTCTCGCTGATCATCCCGTTCGCGGTGGTCTTCGTAGCCGAGGAGATCCACGCGTCCGGTGTGATGGCGGTCGTGGTCACCGGGCTCGCGCTGGGACACAAGCTGCCGGTGCTGATGACGGCCGCCTCCCGGCTCCAGGTGGGCGCGGTCTGGCGGCTGGTCCGGTTCCTCCTGGAGGGGCTGGTCTTCCTCCTGGTCGGCCTCCAGCTCCCGGACGTGTTGCAGGACCTCGACGAGCCGCTCGGGCGCGTCGTGGGCGTCACGGCGGCGGTACTCGGAACGCTCTTCCTGGCCCGATTCGTGTGGCTGTTCCCGGTCACGTACCTGACCCGGCTCGTGCCGGGCGTGCGGCGGGGCACGGCGCGGAAACCGGTGAAGTATCCCCTCGTCATCGGCTGGGCCGGGATGCGAGGTGTGGTGACCCTGGCCGCGGCGCTCGCCCTCCCGCTCACGGTCGCCGGCGGGCGGGAGTATCCGAGGGAGCTGTTCATCTGGTTGGCCTTCGCGGTGATCGTGGCCACGCTGGTCGGCCAGGGCGCCACCCTGCCGATCGTGGCCCGGCTGCTCAAGCTGCCGCCGGACGACCCGGTGCAGGACGCGCTCTCCGCGGCCGGCGTCCAGCAGCAGGCCGGCCGGGCGGCCCGCGAACGCCTCGACGAACTGGCCGACACCGCACCGGCTCCGGTGGTGGACCGGCTGCGCCGAGGGGTGGAGGAACGCACCAACCTGGCCTGGGAGCGTCTTGGCGGCACCCAGCGGGAGACACCGTCGCAGGCGTACGGGCGGCTGCGACAAGAGATGATCGACGCTGAACGTGAGGTGTTCCGGAACGCGCGGGACACCGGCCGTATCCCGGAGGAGGCGCTGGTGCAGGCCTATCGTGACCTGGACCTGGAGGAATCGTTGCTGCGGCGGGAGGGCGACCGGTGAGCTGCGAACACCTGGCCGAGACGGGCACGGTTGCACCGCGGAACGTGGACGAGTGCGCGGCCTGCGTGTCGATCGGCGAAACCGACTGGGTGCACCTGCGCGCCTGCCTCTCCTGCGGGGAGGTCAGCTGCTGCGACTCGTCGCCGCACCGGCACGCGAGCGTGCACTTCGAGGAGACCGGCCACCCGGTCATGCGCTCGGTACAGTCGGGGGAGTCCTGGCGCTGGTGCTACGTCGACGAGGAGATCGGCTGAGGTGTGGTCGGCAGGCCGGTGGGCGAGCCGATTCGTCGTGGCGACGCCTGACGTGTCCACCGGTGGGAGGGCAGGGTCCAGTGCCCGCCGGGCAGGAGCGGGTGACGGCCTGCCCGGAACTCCGTACGCCAGCGCCGGGTCAGGGCATGCCGCCGGATTCGCTGCTGACGCCCGCACTGGTGGCCTGACTGTCGAGGCCGCCGTACCCCTTGCCCCGGATGGTGCCCCGGTCCCGGACCTGCTGGTCCCGTCGGTTCTGCCGGATCGCCTGCCGGGCGATCTGCAGCGCGGCCTCCCGGCCGACCGGCCGCCGGCGCCGGAGCACCACCACTACCACCACGAGCGCCGTGAGCGTGAGCACCACCGCAGCGCCCGCGAGCCACAGATATGCGTCCATGGCCCTCACGGTAAGCCCGCCGTTCACGTGGTCGACACCCCTGGTGGCGGCCCGACCGGGGCCGCGCCGGACAGTGAGATTCGCCGCGCCACGCGGCGTCACGGTGGATCTCCTAGAGACAACAGAGCCCTTCGCCTGGCAGGCTGCCACCCATGACCCTGAAGCTGCGTTCCGTGGGAACGAGCGACCGTGGGCTGATCCGTAGCGGGAACCAGGACGCCCTGCACTCCGGCACGTGGCTGGTCGCCGTCGCCGACGGCATGGGTGGCATGGCGGCCGGTGACCTGGCCAGCTCGCTCACCATCGGATCGATGGCACCGCTGGACGTGGAGACACCGGAAGACGCCCTGGTCGCCGCGTTGCAGGGCGGGATCGAGCAGGCCACCCAGCGGATCCGGCGGGCGGTCGGCGAGGATCCGGAGCGGCAGGGCATGGGTACGACGTTGACCGCCCTGCTCTTCGCCCGTACCGGTAGCTGCCTGGCGCTCGCCCACATCGGCGACTCCCGCGCCTATCTGTTCCGCGAGGGCGTGCTCAAGCAGATCACCCGGGACGACACCTTCGTGCAGATGCTCGTCGACCAGGGTGTGATCACGCCCGACCAGGCGAGCAGCCACCCACGGCGGGCCGTCGTCACCCAGGCTCTGCAGGGCGAGGACGTCTCCCCGACGTACGCGACGATGGTGCCCGCCGCCGGTGACCGCTGGCTGCTGTGCAGCGACGGCCTCTCCAACGTGGTCCGGCCGGACACGCTGGCCGAGGTGCTGGCCGGTCACCCGGACCGGGCGGAGTGCGCGCACAAGCTCATCGACCTGGCGCTGCGGGCCGGCGGCCCGGACAACGTCACCGTGGTCATCGCCGACGTCGTCGAGGAGTGAGGGTCAGCGCCGGCGGGGGCTGGCGCGCCGGGTCGGTACGGCGGTCGTCGGGTCCTCCGGCCACGGGTGTCGTGGGTAGCGGCCGCGCAGTTCGGCCCGGACCTGCGGGTAACCCACCCGCCAGAAGGAGGCCAGGTCGGCGGTGACCGCGACCGGCCGACCGGCCGGCGAGAGCAGGTGCAGCAGCACCGGCACCCGCCCGCCGGCGATGCGGGGCGCCTCCTGCCACCCGAACGTCTCCTGGAGCTTCACCGGCAGCACGGGTGCCGCCGGATCGGTGTAGTCGATCCGGATCCGCGAGCCGCTGGGCACCGTGAGCCGTTCCGGCGCCACCTCGTCCAGACGCGCCGCCTGTGCCCAGGGCAGGAGCCGGTGCAGCGCGGCGGCGACGTCCGTGCGGGCCAGGTCGGCGCGGCGTCGGGCGGTGGCCAGCTCCGGGGCGAGCCAGGCGGGGGCGGCGGAGAGCAGCGCGTCGTCGCCGACGTCCGGCCAGTCGTCGCCGAGCGCGTGCCGGCAGAACGCCAGCCGTTCCCGTAGCGCGCGGGCGGCCGGGGACCACTCCAGCAACCCGAGGCCGGTGCGGCGCAGTCCGGTCACCAGGGCCGCGCCGACCTCGGCCGGGTCGGGGTGACGCAGGGGGCGCTCGACCAGTTCGATCGCGCCGAGCCGCACCACCTCCCGGGCCACCACGTCGCTGCCCGACCAGCCGACCTCCCGATCCGTACGCAGCAGCGGCCCGGCCGCCTCCCGGGCGGTGGCCTCGTCGAGCGCGGCGGCGATCCGGATCCGGGCGGCCGGCGCGCCGGGGGCGCGGTCGGCGACCGCCACCGCGAGCCACTCGGCGCCGGCCAGGCCCGACCCGGGCGCCAGTTCCCCGGCGGTGCCCCCGGTCATCAGGTACGAGGAGCCGCCCGGTCGCCGGACCCGGGCCAGCCGCTCCGGGTGGGCCAGCCCGACCAGCAGCCCGGCGGCGAGATCGTCGGGCAGCCGGTGTCCCGCCCCGGTGCTCGTACCGGCGGCGGTGGCTTCGGTGTCCAGGAGGCGGCGCAACCGCCGCACCTCGGCGCGCCAACGGGCGGTGGTGGCCGCGTCGGTGCCGGCGCGTAGCCGACGCCAGACAGCGGCGAGGTCGTCGGCCGGGCCGGCGACGGTGTCCTCGGCGAGCATGGCGACCACCTCGGCCGCCCGGTCGGCGCCGACCCGGCCGGCGCCGTCGAGCAGGGCTCGGGCCAGCCGTGGATGGGAGCCGACCGCGGCGATGGCCCGGCCGCGTCCGGTGATCCTGCCGGTGGGGTCGATCGCGCCGAGCGTGGCGAGGGTGTCCCGGGCGACCGCCATCGCGGCCACCGGTGGCGGGTCGGGCAGCGCCAGTCCGGCGCCGTCCGGCTGCCCCCAGGCCGCCAGGTCCAGCGCGAAGCCGGTGAGATCCGCCGTCTCTATCTCCGGCCCGGGCTGGGCGGGCAGCCGCTCGTGGGTCGCCTCGGACCAGCAGCGGTACACATACCCGGGTGCCTCGCGCCCGGCCCGACCGGCTCGCTGGGTCGCGGCGGCCCGGGACACCGGCACGGTGACCAGCGCGCCGAGCCCACGGGCCAGGTCCAGCCGGGGGACCCGGGCGAGCCCCGCGTCCACCACCATCCGTACGCCGGGCACGGTGAGGCTGCTCTCGGCGACCGAAGTGGCCAGCACCACCCGACGCCGGGCCGCCGCGCCCATGTCGGGCGGGGCCGCCGCTCGTGGACGAAGTGCGGCATCCTGCTCCGCGGAGCGCTGACGACCGTGCAGGGGAAGAAGGTCGACGGTGTCGCGCAGATCGGTGAGCCGACCGGCGACCGCCGCGATTTCGCCCGCCCCGGGCAGGAAGACCAGCACGTCGCCGTCGTGCTCGCGTATCGCCCGCCGTACGGTCGCCGCGACGTGGTCGAGCAGGGCCCGGTCGACCGGGCCGGCCCCCGGCGCGGGCACCGGTCGGGGCGGAGGCGCCCAGATCCGGGTCACCGGGTGCAGCGCCGCGTCGGCCCGCACGATGGGGGCGGGGTCGTCGGAGCCGCCGAGCAGCGCGGCGAAGCGGTCCGCCTCCGGGGTGGCGGACATGGCCAGCAGCCACAGGTCGGGGCGGAGGGCACCGCGCGCCTCCACCGCGAACGCGAGCGCGAGGTCGGCGTCGAGGTGGCGTTCGTGACACTCGTCGAGCAGCACCGCCCCGGTGCCGGGCAGGTCGGGATCGCGCAGCAGGCGACGTACCAGCAGACCGGTGGTGACCACCTCGACGCGGGTACGCGCGCCGACGCGCCGGTCCCCGCGTACCGCGTACCCGATCCGGTCGCCGACCCGTTCGCCGAGCAGGTCCGCCATCCGGCGGGCCGCGGCTCGGGCCGCCACCCGCCGGGGCTGGGCGATCACCACCCGGCCGTCCACCTGTTCGGCGACGGCCAGCGGCGCGAGCGTGGTCTTGCCGGTGCCCGGCGGTGCCACCAGAACGCCGGCGCCGGTCGTGCGCAGCGCCGCGACGACCGCCGGCAGCGCGGCGCGCACCGGCAGGTCCAGGCGTACGTCGGAGAGCACGGCTCAGTCTCGCACCGGTGGCGGCGGCGGCCCGGCGCGGCCCGGCGTCCGGCGGACACACCGATGGCCGGGTCACCCGGACCCGGCCATCGGTGCCATCACCCCCTGGATGTCAGTGAACCCCCGGCGGCTAGTAGGTGCCTTCGAGCTGGCCGCGCAGCTTGGTCAGCGCTCGGGCCAGCAGCCGGGAGACGTGCATCTGCGAGACTCCGACCTGCTCGGCGATCTGCGACTGGGTCAGGTTGCCGTAGAACCGCAGGGTGAGGATCTTCTGCTCACGCTCGTCGAGCGTGGCGAGGGCGGGGCCGAGGGCGACCCGCAGCTCGGCCAGCTCGAACTCGCCGTCCTCGCCGCCGAGCATGTCGCCCAGCTCGGTGGCGCGATCGCCGTCGCCGGTCGGAGTGGAGAGGGAGACCGCGTTGTAGGCGCGGGCGCCCTCCAGGCCCTCCAGGACCTCCTCCTCGGTGATCTTGAGGTGGGCGGCGATGTCGGCGACCGTCGGGGAGCGGCCCAGGGTCTGCAGCAGGGTGCTGTTGGCGTCGGAGATGGCCAGTCGCAGCTCCTGCAAGCGCCGTGGGACTCGGATGTCCCAGGTGCGGTCGCGGAAGTGCCGCTTCAGTTCGCCGATGATGGTGGGAATTGCGTAGCCGGCAAAGTCGACACCGCGGGACGGGTCGAACTTGTCGATCGCCTTGATCAGGCCGACCGCGGCGGTCTGCGCCAGGTCGTCGGTCGGCTCGCCCCGGCCGCTGTAGCGGTGGGCGAGGTGGTTGGCGAGCGGCAACCAGGCCTCGATCGCCCGGTCCCGCAGCGCGGGACGCGACGGGTGGTCGGCGGGCAGCGCAGCCATCGTGTTGAGCAGGTCGGTGGCGCTGTCGGAGAGTGGCCGCGGGTCGAGCTTCGCCGCCGTGGTGGACGTGCTCGTCGTGTGCTCAATGGTCGCTGGCGCGGTCATGGGTGGTCCTCCCTGCACCTCGTCCGCGGATGGAGACGTGACGCTTCGTCTTGGCTTCGAATGGGCCGTTCGGTAGTCACACTAACCCGATGGTCCAGCGAAAATCTAGCCGAACGGCTGATGTACTTAAGCGGCTAATTGCAAGAGAACGGGACTATTCGGTCGGACGGGGTGTCGGGCGTGAGGGCGATTACCGGCACGACGCGGGCCGCGGACGCCGGCTGGACGTCCGGTGGGTGTGGGCCGGACGGCAGGAACCCCTCGGCCGGGCGGTCAACTTGAAAGCCGACATCCGGCGGTTACTGTCGACATTCCGTCCTTGTCCCACACACGGGACCGCCGTAGCGTCGGCTGGTAGTCGTCGGATGGAGGCGCCCGTGCTCGACCCTGCTGCTCCTCAGCTAGTCGTGAACAGTCGCTTCCTCCACGTGAGCTGGCTGCCTGCGGATCCGGACGCGGTCTCCGCGCTGGTGCCGACCGGGCTGCAGCCGCACCCGGACCGACGCGTCTTTCTCGGCCAGTGCGTCGTCGACGACGAGAGCCAGACCTCCGGCCTCGGCGCCTACGACCTGACCTACCTGGGCGCGTCACTGGAGGGCGTCGACGCTCCCGGGGGCGCCACCCCGGGAGGCTGGTGGACGCACTACATCACCTCGACCGAACGGGTGCTCGGCTACGTCCGCACGCGCGGCTTCCCCGCGTACCCGGGGCGCACCACCCTCCACGTGCGCGCCGACACCCTGGTCACTGAGACCGAGATGGACGGCGTGCCGGTGATCCGGACCCGGTGCCGGGTGGGGGAGACCGGGCACGTGATCAGCAGTGGGCAGAGCCGCTACTTCACCCGGCGGGACGGCCGGCTGCTCAGCTCGATCTACCCGCACCTCGTCGAGCCGGTGTCGCATTTCGAGGTCGAATCGGTCGAGTTCCTGGAGCCGGAGCACCCGACCTACGCGCTGCGCCCGGCCAACCCGTTCACCATCGTCTCCGGCTTCTACTCGCCCCGGGTCGCCTTCGCCTACCCCGGTAGCGTGACCGAGCATCCCGGGGAGGCGGGGCTGCCGGACGAACAGGTCGGGGGCGCGCTCGCCGCCGCCACGGTCCGGCGACGGGACACCCGGGTCGTGAGCCGCCCGGTGCGCCGGTAACACCCGAGCGGCCGGCCCGGACCGCCGCGCTCACCGCGTACCGCTCGACAGGCTCGGCCGGCCGCGTTCACCGCGTACCGCTCGACAGGCCCGGTGCGGCGGCCAGCCGCCGGGTCGCCCTCCGGCCGGTCCGCCGTGTCCCGACCGGGTCGCGTCGGCCCGGTCGGTCGACGGAGTTCCGCGTCTCCCGCGGCCGGTCGACGGACGTGTCGTGATTTGCCTGGCCGACCAGGTTTCCGGTGGCTCAGACGGGTAACCGTGATCCTGGGTCGGCGAGTTCGGCCGCGGCCGGGCACCACACCTGGATGTCGACCCCGATCTCACGGCAGGACCCCGCCGTGGGCTTCCCACGCCGCCCGGTACCCGGTGCCGTGGCCGGCCGACCTGATCGGCGCGAGACTTCCTGGAGGCCAGAGCATGCCCGGCGAGACGACGAGCCCCCTGACCGAGCACCGCGAGCAGGCGGTGGAGAGCGAGCGGGGCGCGCTGGTGGCGGTGTTGGTCATGGTGCTCCTCGGCCTGGCCGGCATCTTCGCCGTCTCCTGACCCGTACCACCCGCGTGACATTTACCACCCGCGCGACCCGTGACCTCGCGCATGGCGGGGCGGCGAGCCCCGCCATGCGCGACAGGATTCAGGGACGCTCGCCCTGGCCGTCGGTGTGCGGCAGCCGCTGGGCGGGAACGACGCCGAGCCGACCGGCCTGGAAGTCCTCGAACGCCTGGACCAGTTCGTCGCGGGTGTTCATGACGAACGGCCCGTAGTGCGCGACGGGCTCCCGGATCGGCTGGCCGCCCATCAGGAACAGGTCCAGCGCCGGCGTGTGCGAGTCCTGCCGCTCGTCGGCGGTGAAACGCAGCGCGTCGCCGGGGCCGTGCACCGCGAGCTGCCCGATCTGCAGCGGTCGCCGGTCGGTGCCGACCGTGCCGCGTCCGCTCAGCACGTAGGCGAGGGCGTTGAACTCCGGCTGCCAGGGGATGTCCACCTGCGCCCCGGGCTGGATGGTGACGTGGGCGATGGTGATCGGGGTGTAGGTCGAGCCCGGGCCGCGGTGCCCGGCCACCTCGCCGGCGATCACCCGGATCAGCGCCCCGCCGTCCGGGGTGGTGAGCAGCGCCGTCTCCCTGCCCCGGATGTCCTGGTAGCGGGGCGGGTTCATCTTGGCCACGCGGGGCAGGTTGACCCAGAGCTGGGTGCCGTGGAACAGGCCGCCACTGACCACGAGGTGCTCCGGCGGAGCCTCGATGTGCAGCAGGCCGCTGCCGGCGGTCATCCACTGGGTGTCGCCGTTGGTGATGGTGCCACCGCCACCGTTCGTGTCCTGGTGGTCCATGATCCCGTCGATCATGTACGTCACGGTCTCGAAGCCCCGGTGCGGGTGCCAGGGAGTGCCCTTCGGCTCACCCGGGGCGTAGTCGACCTCACCCATCTGGTCGAGGTGGATGAACGGGTCGAGCTCGCTCAGCGGCACCCCGGCGAAGGCCCGCCGCACCGGGAAGCCCTCCCCCTCGAAGCCGCTGGGGGCGGTGGTCAGCCGGCGTACCGGCCGGAAGGTGGTGGACTCGTCCAGCCGGGGCAGCCGGGGCAGGACGAGTACGTCGTCAACGGTGATCGCGGGCATCGGGCTCTCCTAGTTCTTGGCGTGGGTGGTCGAGGCGTCCCGGGCCGCCCGCAGGCGGTCACCGAGGCGCTCGAAGATCCGGGTGAGGCAGGCGACCTCGTCGTCGTCGAGGTCGTCCATCAGGTGGGTACGCACCGAGAGCAGGTGGTGGGGTGCGGCCTCCCGCACGGTGAGCAGCCCGGTGGCGGTGAGCACCGCCTGGCTGCCCCGGCGGTCCCCCGGGCACGGCTCCCGGCTGACCAGCCCCCGTCGCTGCATGGAGGAGATCAGGTACGTCAGCCGGCTGGGTGAGAAGACGAGCCGGCTGGCCAGTTCGCCCATCCGCAGTCGCTGGCCGGGCGCCTCGGAGAGCAGCACCAGCACGTGGTAGTCGGCGAAGCTCAGGTCGCTGTCGGCGCGCAGGTCCTCCTCCAGCTGCGTGAACAGCCGCTGGCTGGACTCGATGTACGCGCGCCAGGCGGCGAGTCGGCTGCTGTCCAGGCTCTCGGTCACGTCGCCCACAGTAGCACTATTTAAAAATTAAACAATCTTGCAGTTGGCTGTACCACTCGACGGAATAAGGTGGCTCCCGGTCAGGTCTTACAGGTTTGAAGAAAGTATCGGCGCCGGGTGCCGCGTTGGCATGGCAGACTTCCCGCGTGGCCCAGATGCAGTTGACCGTCCCCGGCCTGGTGCTTCGCCCCTGGCGCGAGGCCGACGCGTCGGCGGTCCAAGCCGCCCTGAGCGATCCGGACATCGCCCGGTGGAATCCGCAGGGCTGGCCGGTCGACGAGGAGCGGACGCTGAGCTGGCTACGCCGCCGCGCGGACTGGTCGGCCGGAGACCACGCATCGCTCGCGGTGGCCGACGCCATCGGCGGCACGCTGCTCGGCTCGGTGTCGCTGCACGGCATCCACGGCGACGAAGCCGAGATCGGCTACTGGGTGGTCCCGTCGGCGCGCGGTCGCGGTGTCGCGTCCCGGGCCGTCACCCTGCTCACCCACTGGGGTTTCGAACAACTCGAACTGCACCGCATCGAGCTGTGCCACGCCACCGCCAACGCGGCCTCCTGCCGGGTCGCCGAGCGGGCCGGTTACCGCATCGAGGGCACGCTGCGCGAATCCTTCCGGTACGGCGACGGCCGTCGCCACGACGAGCACCTGCACGCCCGCCTGGCCACCGACCCGTGGCCGGTCGCATCGCCGGGGGAGTGACCGGGCCGACCGGCCTGCGGGCCGTGCGCGCGGACTAGGCTCGTCGGGTGAACGACCTCGACCTAGCCGACTGGCGGGAACGGATCGCCCGGCTCTACCTGTCCGACCTCGACCTGGCCGGCTTCCGCGCGGAACGTGACCGTCTCTTCGCCGACCATCCGCAGAGCCCCATTCCGCCACAGGACCGGCCCACCTTCACCGGGGTGCGCTACCACCCGCCGAACCCGTCCGCCGTGGTGGAGGCGCCGCTGCGGCCCGCCGAGGGTGAGATCGAGACCGACACCGGCGGCCCGGACGGCGTGATCCGCTACCGGCGGGTCGCGGTCGCGGAGACGCCGTGGGGCCCGCTCACGCTCTGGTGGATCATGGCGTACGGAGGGGGCCTCTTCGTGCCGGTGCGCGACGCCACCTGCGGCGAGGAGAGCTACGGCGGCGGTCGTTACCTGACCGACACGGTGAAGGGCACCTTCGGGCGGGGACTGACGATGCTGCCCGGCGACCGGGTCCGGCTGGACGCCAACTATCTCTACAACCCGTCGTGCGCCTACGATGACCGCTGGGCCTGCCCGCTCGCCCCGCCGGAGAACCGGGTCGACGTGCCCATCCGGGCCGGGGAGCTGGCCTACTCCGGTTCACACGGCGGTTAGGGCTCGGGCTCGGGCGGCTCAGTCCCGGCCGGGCCGCCCTGACCGGCCACGCGCGGCCGGCTGACGGGTACCTCCCGCTTGCGCTCTATCCACGTGATGAACCGTTCGTACAGGGCGTTCCCGGCCGGGGGGTTGCCGGTGTCCAGCCGCTCGAGATCCGCCATGGCTGCCGCCAGTTGCTGCCCCATGTAGACCGCCAGCCCGGCGAGGTTGCGCCGGTACTCGACAGCCAGGAGCAGCCGGGCGGGCGGGCACGGCCAGTCCATGTCCGGGCACACTCGGCACACCCACCGTGGCCGCCGTGGCAGGTGCGGCCGGTGGGGGTCGAGTTGCGCCGGGTGTCGCTGCGATCCCGGCCGGGGCGGCATCACGTAGGGCCCGGCGTACCCGGAACTTTCGTTGGCGGCTCGTTCCATCCCTCCATGCTGTCGCTAACTGTTGTCGCTGTCAATAGTCTGCGTAGTTGTCGCTGTCGTGACCGCTGCCCGCTGTCATCGTCAACCTATGGACCTGGTTGGCGTGGCGGAGATTCGGGAGATGTTGGGGAACGTCTCCCGGCAGCGTGCCTCCGTGATCGCCAACCAACGAAACTTCCCCGAGCCGGTAGCCGTGCTCGCCATGGGCAAGGTGTGGCGCAAGTCCGATGTTGAGGCGTGGATACGCGAGCACCGGCCGGACCTGGCGGACCGATAGTCGGGGTGCCCGCCGCGGACCCCGGCGGCTCCGGCCGAACCGTGCGGACCTGGTGCGAGAGCCAATTGCGTTCTCGTACCAGGGTCCGGCGTTCCTCCGCCCCGTCAGCGCGACTTCGGCTTCGGCTCGGCTGCGGAGAGATCGAGCCGGCCGATCAGCTGCCGTGCCTGGTCGGCCAGGTTCGCGTCGACGATGACGGCGTACTGGCCGGCCCGCAGGGAACTGGCCGAGGTGAAGTCGCGCTGCCCGCCCGTCATCGCGTGTGCCACCGCGCCGAAGATGGCCCCCCAGATCGCGCCGACCACGAGCCCGACCACGATCACGCCGAGCCAGTTGCCGACCGTGAAGATGCCGAAGAGCAGGCCGATGAAGAGTCCGAACCAGGCGCCGGTGCCGGCGCCGATCAGGGCCGCGCGTCCGGTGTCCATCCGGCCGAGAACCGTCTCCACCAGGGTGAGGTTCGTACCGACGATGGCCGTGTGCTCCACCGGGAACCGGTTGTCCGCCAGGTGGTCGACCACCCGCTGGGCGGACGGGTAGTCCGGATACGACCCGACCGTCACGGTCGGCGGCCCGGTCTCCGGACCGTGCCCGTCGCCGGGCACCGTCGTCCGGCCCGCCGGGCCCGGAAGCAGGCCACCGCCGGGCAGGGCGGACCGCCAGCCGGAGGTCGGTCCCGAAGCACTGGTCATGAGTTCCTCCCTCGTAGGACTCCCCATTTCCCGCCCCCGTCGCCCGGTAACGCCGCACCGGTGCAGTAGCGCCGAGCCGCGCCCGTCCGGCGGTGCCGCGCCGCGTCCGGCAGTGCCGAGCCGCACGCCCGGCAAACGCCGCCGACCGGTGACGGCGCGCCCGACGGGCGACGGCGACATGCCGCCGGCTCCGCGGATGAGAATGGGCGGATGCGTCTGGTCATCACCGCGGACACCCACGTGCCGAAGCGGGCCCGGGACCTGCCCGAGCAGCTCTGGACCGCCATCGAGTCGGCCGACGTGGTGCTGCACGCGGGCGACTGGGTCGACGAATCGCTGCTGGACGCGATGCGGGCCCGGTCCCGCCGGCTGATCGGCGTCCACGGCAACAACGACGGGCCGGCGCTGCGCGCCCGGCTGCCCGAGATCGCCCGGGTGGAACTCGACGGCTTGCGGGTCGCCGTCGTGCACGAGACCGGGCCGCGTACCCGCCGTGAGGAGCGCTGCGCTGCCCGCTTCCGCGACACGGACCTGCTGGTCTTCGGACATTCCCACATCCCGTGGGACACCGTCGCCCCGGGCGGGCTGCGGCTGCTCAACCCCGGTTCACCGACCGACCGGCGAGCCCAGCCGCACGCCACCTACCTGTCCGCCCGGGTGGCCGCGGGGCGGCTCGACCGGGTGGAGCTGCACCGCCTCCCGCCACGCTGAGCCGACCCGACCCGGCCCGGCGGGCGGCGGCGCCGGCGGGCCTTGAGCCGACGCCACCGCGCGAGCCCCGAGACCAGGCGCCACCGCCGGGTTCGCCGGGTTCACTCGCCGCGGCCGGTCTCCTCCTGGAGTTCGTCGATCCGCTTGGACGCCTCCGCCTTGGTCAGCCCGTCGGGCACCTCGGCGTCCGCCTCGCGGGCGAGCGTGGCCAGGTACGACTCCTGGGCCGCGGTGGGTGGCTCCGCCCCGGTCACCCACTCGTCCGGGTCCTTGATCGCGCCCCGCGGATTGGCCTCGTCCCTGCTGCGGTCCGTCATGATCCCCACCTTTCGTCGAACAGGTGTACCAATACCCCGGCTGCCACTCGTTCATGCGCCGGCGGCACCGCCCGGGTCGCGCTCAGCCGGTCGCGCCACTGACCGAAGGCTCGACGGCGCGGTCCGGCGCGGACTCGTCGGTCCGTTCACCGGTCCGGTCCAGCAGTTGCATGACCGGGGTCGCGGCGATGCCGTGTACGAGCACCGAGACGATCACCACCAGCCCGACGGTGGCCCAGACCAGGTCCGCCCCCGCGAAGTCGGCCTTCGTGGTCGCGTACGCGAGGTAGTAGAACGAGCCGACCCCCCGGATGCCGAAGGACGCGATCACCCAGTGTTCGGCGGGCCGTCCCGGTGCTCCGCGCAACGACAGCCAGCCGGCCAGCGGCCGGAGTACGAAGACCAGCGCCAGGCCGACCGCGGCGGCCGGGACGGTGAGCGGGGCGAGCAGTCCACCCACCACCGCGCCGCCGAAGAGCAGCAGCAACAGCACGGTCAGCAGCCGTTCGACCTGCTCGGCGAAGTCGTGCAGCACGGCGTGGTACTCGTGGGTCCGCTCGGCGGCCCGGATCGCCCGGGCGGCCACGAAGACGGCCAGGAAGCCGTACCCCCCGACCACCTCCACGAGCCCGTACGCGAGGAACGTCGCGGCCAGGGCGAGGAAGCCCTCGGCGTGCCGGGCCAGCCGCAACTGCCGCGGGGCGTGGAAGAAGAGCTTGCCCAGCAGCCAGCCGACGAGCAGACCACCGCCGACGCCGATGCCGACCTTCCACAGCACGTCGACCGTGAACCAGCGGGCCAGCCAGTCCCCGGGGGCGAGGCTGGTGCCCGCGACGGCTATCGCCGCGTACACGAAGGGGAAGGCCAGCCCGTCGTTCAACCCGGCCTCCGAGGTGAGGGCGAACCGGACCTCGTCCTCCGAGTCCTCCGCGTCGGTGGGTTCGCCGACCTGGACGTCCGAGGCGAGAACCGGGTCGGTGGGCGCGAGCGCGCTGCCCAGCAGCAGTGCGGTCGCCGGCACCAGGCCGGCCCACCACCATCCGAGCACGGCCACCGCCGCGATGCAGAACGGCATCGCGACGGCCAGCAGCCGCCAGGTGGACGACCACCTCGACCAGCTCAACGGTCTGTCGATCTTCAGCCCGGCACCCATCAGGGCGACGATCACCCCGATCTCGGTGAGGTGCGTGGCAACCTCGGGATACGCCAGCGGGTCCGGCACCGGCAGGCCGGTGGGCAGCAGGAACACCGCCATGCCGAGGCCGAGGAAGGCGATCGGCATGGACAGCGGCCGGCGCTCCAGCAACCGGGGGAGGACGCCGGCGAGCAGGGCGCCGAGCCCCACGACGGCGAAGCCCACGTCCACCGGTTCCACCGCACCACCTCCGACCCGCGCCCGCGCGGCGCGGGCAGGTGGTGACAGACCTTGCCCCGACGGTGCTCCGGCTATGCCTCCGCGCCGGCGCAGGACCGCGCGCGGTTCACTTCGACCGGCTCAGCGGTGAGTCGTCGAGCGTCGCCAGCAGAGCGGCCGGATCGTCGTAGACCGCCACCGCGCCGGCGCCGGCCAGCTCGCCCCGGCTGGTCCCGCCGCAGGTCAGACCGACGCACGGGATGTCCAGCTTGCCGGCGGCGGCGACGTCCCACACCGAGTCGCCGACGAAGACCACCCGCTCGGCGGGCAGGCCGGACTGGTCCAGCGCGGCGACCAGGATGTCCGGGGCCGGCTTGCTCTGCTTCGCGTCCGCCGACGAGGTGACCGCCGCGATGACGTCGTCCGCGTCCAGCGCCCGGCGCAATGCGGCGACCTCGTGCTCGGCGGCCGACGTGGCGAGTACCACCCGCAACCCTCGTTCGGCGCACGCCCGCAGCAGGTCCGCCGCCCTCGGCAGCGGTGTGAGCCGCTCCCAGTACTCGGCGTAGAGGGTGTCGTGCGCGTCGCGCAGCCGCCCGTCGGCGTCGCGGTCCCGCTCGGGGCCGAGCAGGTGGTCGAGCAGCTTGTCCGAGCCCATCCCGATCGCGCGGTGCACGGTGGCCATCGGCACCGGCTGGTCGTTCTGGCGCAGCGCCTCCCACCAGCTCACGGTGTGCAGGTACGTGGTGTCGACCAGCGTGCCGTCGACGTCGAAGAGGACGCCGGCAGGATTGTCGGTAGGCATCGCCGTCCTCCTACCCGCCACGGGCGGGACTGACGCGTGGGCGCGTGCGGTTCACTCGGCGGGAAGCAGGAGCTCGAACCAGACGGTCGAGCCGCGCACCGTCGGGTCGGTGCCCCAGGCGTCGCTCAGCTCCTCGATCAGCCCGAGCCCCCGTCCCCGACTGCTCAACGTGTCGGTCTGTGTCCGGGTGACCGCCCCGCGGGTGCCCGAGTCGGCGACCGAGACGAGCAACCGCTCGGCGCTGAGGTCGATCTCCACCCGGGCGGCGGTACCGGCGTGCAGCAGCGCGTTGGTGGTCAGCTCGCTGGTGCAGAGCACCGCCGCGCCGATCACCGACTCCGGCACTCGCCACTCGCCCAGCTGCGCGGTGAGCCAGCGCCGGACCCGGCCCGGGGCGGTCGGTTCCGCGGGCACCTCGATGCTCGCCGACCGGCTGGGCTTCAACGCGTGCTCCACCGCGAGGACGGCGACGTCGTCCTCAGTGGCCCCGGAAACCGCCGCGCTGGCGACCGCGCAGAGCGCCCGCGGGTCGCCGCTGCCGGCTCCGGCCACCGCCTCGCCGAGCGCGGAAAGACCGGCGCTCAGGCTCTGCCGCCGCCGCTCCACCACACCGTCGCTGAACAGCAGCAGCGTGTCGCCGGGGGCGAACCGGACGGTGGCCACGGCAGGCTGGGCGCCGAGCCCGAGCGGCGCACCGGCGGGCAGGTCGACGTACTCGGCGTGCGACTGGTCGTCCGCGGTGCACCGCCGGATCAGCGGGGCCGGGTGCCCGGCACTGGCCAGGACCAACTCATGCCGGTCGGCGTCGATCACGCCGAAGACCACGGTGACGAAGAGTTCGGGCGTGCCGGCCTCGGCGGCCAGGCTGGCCACGAGCCGGTCCAGGCCGGCGAGGACGGCGTCCGGACGCGGGTCGCTCAGGGCCAACGCGCGCAGCGCCGCGCGTACCTGCCCCATGCGGGCCGCGGCCCGCACGTCGTGTCCGGCCACGTCGCCGAGAACCACCCCGAGCCGGCCGGTGGGCAGCAGGAAGGCGTCGTAGAAGTCCCCACCGGCGGCGTTGCCGTCCACCCCCGGGTCGTAGCGGGCAGCGATACGCAGCCGGGGGAGGTCCGGCAGGTGCTCCGGCAGCATGCTGCGTTGCAGCAGCTGGGCGGTGCCGTGTTGGGTCTCGAACCGCCGGGCCCGCTCGGTCGCCTGCCCGATGAGCTCCGCCGACGCGGCCAGCAGCGCGCGTTCCGCGCCGGACCAGACGCGCGCGGCCTGGTGGCCGACGGAGAGCCCACCGCGTACGACCGACGCGCGCAGCGGCATCGCGGCGAGTGAGACGATCTTCTGGTCGTGCCGGTCGGCGGCGGACTCCCGCAGCGGCTGGCCCGTGCCGATGATGAGCGGGCTGCCCGACCGGGCCGCCTGCACCACCGGATCCGGCCAGTCGGCGGCGGTGCGTCGCCACAGCGGCGGGAGCCGCTCGTCGGCCTCGTCGATCAGCTCGCCCCGGATCCGGCGGACCATCCGCCAGCCGCCGCCCCCCTCGTCCACGGCGAAGGCGACGCGATCGGCGTCGAACGTCGTGAGCGCGTAGCGCAGGCTCACCCGGGCGACGTCATCGAGGGTGAGGGTGCCGGCCAGCGCCGCGGCCACCTCGCCGAGGCTCTGCAACTGCCGGGTGGCGTGAGTGGTCTCGGCCGCCACGGCGAGCACCCCGACGATGCTTCCGCTGTCGTCCCGCACCGGGGAGTAGCCGCAGGTGAAGACCGCCTGCTCGACCACGCCACCGCCGTTGCGGACGAGCGGGCGAGTGCCCTCCTTCTCCAGGACCGTCCCGCCGTCGCGGTAGATGCGCTCCAGCACGTTTCCGACACCCGGCAGATGCCACAGCTCGTGGGACACCTCGGCGGCGGGACGCCCCACAGCCGTCGGGTGGTTCTCACCGATCAGCTCGGCGTAGCCGTCGTTGTAGATCAGGAGGAGGTCGTCGCCGCAGGCGAGGGCCATCGGCACCGGCGAGGCGAGGACGAGGTCGACGACCGCCCGTACCGCCGGGTCCCAGCAGTGGCGCGGGCCCAGTGACGTACCGGCCCAGTCGTGGCCCAAGACGGCGGCTGCCGCCTCGGTCCGGGAGGATGACCCGGAGAGCGGCGCCGGCGGCGTGGGGATGCGCCCGACCGTTCCTGGCATGCCCGCAGCCTAGCCCGAGGAGCGGCCCGCTGTTTCCGATCATGTTCGGTGCGTCGCGGCGGGTGCCACCGGTATTCCTCGCGCCGGCGACGGCCCGCACCGGCCGCGACGCGCCGTGCAACGACCGTTCGGGCTGCTCAGCGCCCGACAGGTACCGGAACCAGTGGTCGGGCCCGAGCCATCCCGGGAGGCGTCGGGGTCGGCTCAGGCCACGTCGAGGGCGCGGGCCAGCGCGTGGACCGCGAGCAGCCGGATCGGCAGCCAGTCCGGATCGGACCAGTCGATCGGGCCGCCCGTCGGCTGCCGGCCGTGCGCCGACGCCGCCGCGAGCACGCCCTCCGCGTACCCGGCGAGCGCGGCCAGGGTCAGCGGGCGCAGGCCGCTGTCGAGACTGTCGCGTACGGCGGCGGCGTGCTGATCGAGCAGCGCCCGCAGGCCGGGGCTCCCGGCCCGGGCGGCGAGCCCGTCGCCGACCGAGGCGGCGAGAGCGGCGAGGGTGGACCGTGCCGAGTCGACCTCACTGGCAGCGACCCGGTTGAACGGCACACGCATGGGGAACGACGCTAACCGAACCCGCTCCCCGGTCGGCCTCCGCCTCCCGCAGTGTGTGGTCAGCCACCGGTCGGTGCCCGAGCGTCCGGCCGGCGAGCGAGCGGATCCGCCCCGAACGGAAACGGCAGGAGTACGGAGGCGCGATGGCGCAGCAGGACGGGCCCGACGAGCGGCACCGACGGCCGCAGGACGTCGGCGACGACACCGTGGCGGCACTGGGCAAGCTGAGCGAGGCGTTGGAGTGCGTGGAACGGGCCCGCGGTCA
Organism: Micromonospora sp. NPDC005367; assembly: GCF_040606825.1. NCBI lineage: Bacteria > Bacillati > Actinomycetota > Actinomycetes > Micromonosporales > Micromonosporaceae > Micromonospora > Micromonospora sp. NPDC005367. Next base: position 32,107 of record NZ_JBEXFP010000021.1, read on the forward strand.
CCTCTACTCGCTGCACCAGCTGATCGGGCACGCCGACCTGATGCTCGACGACGCGGTGGAGATGTTCCGCGACGCCGGGCACCCGGAGATCGCCGAGCGGATCCACACCCAACTGCTGGGGCGCAACGTCATAGCCGGGCGCTGGACGTTCCAGATCGTCGAGGACTTCGACGACGGCTACTACGCACTCTTCCGCGAGCTGGACCGGTACGCCCGCGATCAGTTGGTCGGCGGTCGGCGCCACCTCTACGAGGCGGAGATGAAGGAGCGGCGGCGAACCCGTGGCCTGCCCGGGCACGAGGCGCGCCCGAGCGACAGGGCCTAGTCGCCCGTGCGGGCGTCGGCCGGGCGCCGGCGGGCGTCGTCGGCGATGAGCACCGTGGCCACCATCAGCGCGACGCAGAGGCTGAACAGCCACGAATCGTCGGAGACGAGCCGAGCGGAGACGGGCGCCTGGAGCGCGGCCAGCAGGAAGCCGAGCCAGGCCAGGCGGCGCTGACGCGTGGTGAGGATGCCGGAGCCTTGTCGCATTCCGAAAGTCTTACGCGGTAAGTGGGGATCGCCGTCCCCCGTTCGGCCGATTCTGTATGAGCTGTCCGTTTTTCGGACCGTCCGGGCGTCCCGCCCTGTCGTACGGGGGACCCGGGGCCGAACCGCCGACCGGCCGGAGCGGAGGATGAGCCTCCGTGTCCACCCCCAACGCGCGCCCCCGAGCCGCCCTGCTCCTGCTGGCGTACCTCGCCTTCGTCAGCCTCGGCCTGCCGGACGGCCTGATCGGCGTCGGATGGCCGTCGATCTCGAACGACTTCGGCGTGCCCACCGAAGCGGTCGGCCTGGTGCTCACCGCCAGCACGGCCGGCTACCTGATCTCGAGCGTGCTGGCCGGTTTCACCCTGGCCCGGCTCGGCGTGGGCTGGCTGCTGGCGGGCAGCACGATGCTGGCCGCCCTGGCGTTGACGGGCTACACGGTGAGCCCCGTCCTGGCCGTGGTGATCGGGGCCGCGGTGGTGCTCGGGCTCGGCTCCGGCGCGATCGACTCGGGGCTCAACGCGTACGCCGCCGGCGCGTTCGGACCCCGGCACATGAACTGGATGCACGCGTTCTTCGGGCTCGGCGTGGCCATCGGCCCGCTGATCATGACGGGCGCGCTCGGCGCCGGGCTCAGCTGGCGCTGGGGGTACGGGATCGTGGCCGCCGCGCAGCTCGCCCTGGCCACCGCGTTCGCGTCGAGCGTCCGGGCCTGGCGGCAGCGGACCTCCGCCCCCGTACCGGACCCGCCGGCCGAGCCGGTCGCGGTGGTGGGCGACGCGGTGTCCGGGCCGGTCGGATCGGTCGGGGTGGTGGCGGAGGCGGCCGCGCCGACCGCCGTCCGGCCGGTCCCGGTACGGGAGACACTGCGCCTGCCCGCGGTCTGGCTCGGCGCGCTCGCCTTCGCCGTGTACGTGGCGATCGAGGTGGCCACCGGACTCTGGGCGTTCCTGCTGCTCACCGAGGGGCGGGGACTGACCGACGCGGCCGCGGGGCTCTGCGTGTCGGCCTACTGGGGAAGCCTCTTCGTGGGCCGGGTGGTGCAGGGCGTGGTGGCCGAGCGGCTCGGCGCGGGCCAGGTACTGCGCGCCAGCCTGATCGGCATGGCCGGCGGCGCCGCGCTGATCGCCGTGCCCGCGCCCGCCTGGCTGGCGGTGGCCGGGCTGGTGGTGGTCGGCTTCTCCGCCGCCCCGGTCTTCCCGCTGCTCACCCTCACCACCGCCGAGCGGGTCGGCGCGGCCCACGCCGACCGCACCATCGGGTTGCAGATCGGCATGTCCGCGCTCGGCGCCTCCCTGGTCCCGGCCGGGATCGGTGTGCTCATGTCGCACACCTCGGTGCAGGCGCTCGGGTCGGCGCTGCTCGCGCTCGCCGTGGCGCTGATCGTCCTGCACGCCGCCGCGTCCCGCCGACGCGCGCGCGTCGCCGGCTGATCCGGCCGCCCGCATCGCCGGTGAACCGGCCGCCGGAGGGCGACCGGGTCGGTCGGGCCGGACCTTCTCGTGAAGGCACCCGACCCTCGGGCCGGCCAGCACCACCGCGGCCCGGCCCGTCGGAAGGTCAGAGAGTGTCCGGGCCGGTACGCCCGGTCGTCGACGGGCGGTACGCGCGTTCCGGGTCGGTCGGTTCCCGACCCGCCCCGGCGGCCTGTCCGTCCCGGTCCGCCGCCTCCGGCCCGTGACCGAACGCCGCCTCCTCGCCTGCGTCGTTACCGGTGACGTCGTCGCCCTGCCCATCGATCGTGGAACTCGCGACGGCCCGCTCCAGTTCCTCCAGGGGGGTCCGTTCCTCGTCCCGCCACACCTTGTTCTTGTTCGTCATGCCCTCGCGGTACCCGGGCCCGGTGATCGCAAACGGCGCAGGCCGCGCGGACGGCGACGGCCGCCGGTGAGACCGGCGGCCGTCGGGCGTTCGTCATCCGGGGGTGGGGGTCACGGCTGGGGGCGGTCCACCTTGCCGCGCCAGGCGCCGGTCTCCTGGCCACGCCGCTCGATGTACTGCTTGAACCGCTCCAGGTCGCCCTTGGCACGCCGATCGACGATCCCCATCTTGTCGCCGGCCTGCTCCACCACGCCGCGCGGCTCGAACTCGAGCTGGAGGGTCACCCGCGTGTTGTCCGCGTCCAGCCGGTGGAAGGTCACCACACCGGCCTGCTGCGCGCCGTTCGTGGAACGCCAGGCGACCCGCTCGTCGGGGAGCTGCTCGGTGATCTCGGCGTCGAACTCGCGCTTCACCCCGGCGATCTCGACAGTCCAGTGCGTCATCGTGTCCGACAGTTGCCGAACCTCCTCCACCCCCTCCATGAAGTGCGGGAACTCCTCGAACTGGGTCCACTGGTCGTACGCGGTCCGCACCGGGACGGAAACGTCCACATGCTCGGTAACGCCACTCATCAGGCATCCTCCTCAGGGGCGCCGGAGTCGGTCGAGATCGGGTCCCGCACCGGTCACCAGCGCGTCGTCTCGTTCTTGTTGCCGAGCGCGGCCCAGACCTCGGAGATCGTCTGGTACCGGGTGCCGTCGGGCAGCGTCTGCAACGCGGCGACGATGTCGTCCGGCGCGCCGTTGTCCCGGGCGTTCGCGACCAGCGCCTCCCGGTCGCCGGGCAGCGCGCTCATCGTGATGAACCGTCCGAGCCGGCTGCGCCGCTCGACGTCCTGCGAACTCATCCCCTTCGGGGCTCCGGTTCGCAGCTCGCCGGCGGGCGCCGTCGTCGCCTCCGGCTGGTCCTCGCCCGCGGGCTCCGGCACCCGGGACTCGTCGACCCGGGAACCGCCGGTCCCCGGCCCCTGTACGAGGCCGCTGACCTCCTGGCTCATCTGTTCGTCGATCCTCGGTCCGTGCTTGCTGTTGCCACGCTCCATGCCTTCTGCGCTACCCGACGGCACCGGCGTCAAACCGGCAAGCGGTCACGAACCGACCGGTGCCTTGGGCGGCAGCACCGGTTCCTCGGGCGCCTCCTCGCCGGCCTGCATCCGCCGGCCACGCTGCAACTCGGCGTTGATCTGCACGCCGAGCATCAGCGCCGAGTTCGACAGGTAGAGCCAGACCAGGAAGGCGATGACCGCGCCGAGGCTGCCGTACGTGGCGTCGTACGAGCCGAAGTTCGCCACGTACAGGCCGAAGCCGAAGGAGGCCATGGCCCAGGCCGCCAACGCCACCGCACCACCGGGGGTGAGCCAGCGGAACCGGGGCTGCCGCACGTTCGGCGCGATCCAGAACAGCAGCGACAGCAGCGCCATCATGATGAGGGCGAGCACCGGCCACCGGCCCACGCTCCACACCGTCCGAGCCAGTCCGCCCGCGCCGATCAGGTCACCGACGCCGTCGGCGACCGGGCCGCTGACGACGAGCCCCGTGGCCACCGCCGCGAGCAGCACCAGCGAGATCGCCGCCAGCCCGATCTGCAACGGGCGCAGCTTCCAGAACGGCCGTCCCTCCGGCACCCCGTAGATCGCGTTCGAGGCGCGGGTGAAGGCGCCGATGAACCCGGACGCGGACCACAGCGCGCCGAGCAGACCGAAGCTCAGCAACGCCTTCGCCGAACTCTCCTGCTCGACCACCGTCCGGACCACGCCGACGAAGCCCTCGTTCGCCACCACCGAGCCGGCACCCACCTGGCGGGCCAGCTCCAGCACGGTGTCCACGGTCCGTTCACCGTCGGACACCAGGCCGACGAGGGCGACCACCACGATGGCGGACGGGAACAGCGCCAGCACGCCGTAGTAGGTGAGGGCGGCGGCCCAGTCGGAGCAGTTGTCCCGTACGAAGTTCCGCACGCTGCGGACCAGCACGCCGTACCAGGTCCGCCGGCTCAGCTGCCGTACCCGCCGGGGTAGGCGCGACCCGGATCCCGCCGCGGTCGGGGCGCCGTGCTCCGTCGTCGTCATGTCCCGCTCCCTGCCCGAGGCGTCCGGGACGGCCCCTTGCTGCTGGATCCGGTACGGAGCGGCGCCATTCCGCCTTTCCGCACGCGCTCCGGTACCCGGGTCCGAATGTCGGCAAACGGCGCCGCTCCCGCTGGTGGGCGGCGGTTTGCGCGACCGGCTCGGGGGGAACGGTCAAATGCAGAACAAGTCGACCCATCGACGCGGAGGAGGACGAGATGCCCGGGCGCGAGGTACTGCCCAGCACACTGCGACGCTCCCCGGCGAAGGCCCAGCGCACCTGGGAGAAGACGCACGACTCGGCGGCGGAGACGTACGGCGAGGGGGAGCGGGCGCACCGAACCGCCTACGCCGCGGTGAAGAACGAGTTCGAGAAGGTAGGCGATCACTGGGAGTCGAAGGGCCGCAAGGGTCCGAGCGACCGACAGGCGGCCGGCGGTGGTCCCGAGCGCCGCGCGCCCACCGCAGGCGGCGTGGACGCGAACGCGACCAAGGACCACCTGATGACGGTCGCCCGCAGGCTGGACGTGCCGGGCCGGTCGCGGATGAACAAGCCGGAGCTGGTCAAGGCGATCCAGAAGGCCAACAACCAGAAGACGGCCAAGGCTCGGGGCCGCTGATCAGCCAGGTGTGCGGGGTGGCCGTCCGATCGGGACGGCCACCTTCGCGCGTACGTCACCAGTGGCCGCCGCCCGGCGCCTCGATGTGCACGGCCTTCATGACACTGAACTCGTCGAGGAGTTCCGGCCCGTACCCGAATCCCTGGCCGCTGGCCCGGCGCGGATGCGCGGCGCCGCCGGGTGCGCCGCCGAAGACCGAGTTGACCTTCACGGTCCCGACGGGCAGCTCGCGCCAGGCCCGGTGGGCGTGGCTCATCGATCCGGTGAGCACCGTCGCGGCCAGCCCGTACGGCGAGTCGGCCGCGCAACGCAGCGCCTCGCTGAACGAGTCGACCACCACGACCGGGGCGACCGGCCCGAACGTCTCCTCCCGCACCAGCGGCATGTCGTGGCGGCAGTCGGTGACCACGGTGGCCGGGTAGAACGCTGCCGGCCCGTCGGGCAGTGTGCCGCCGGTCAGGACCCGCGCGCCCTGGGCCACCGCCGCGGTGACCTGCCCGTGCACGTGGTCGCGGTGCCGCCGGTCCACCAGCGGGCCGAGTTCGGTGGCCGGATCCCGCCCCGGTCCCATCCGCAACCCTGCGGCGCGGTCGACGAGCGCGGCCACGAAGTCCTCGGCCACGTCCCGATGGGCGTAGATCCGCTCGACCGCGACGCAGATCTGGCCGGCGTTGGCGAACGATCCGAGCGCGGCCTCCCGGGCCGCCCACACCGGGTCGACCCCGGCGTCCACGATCAACGGATCGCTGCCGCCGTTCTCCAGCAGCACCTTGGCGCCGGTGCGGGCGGCGGCCGCGGCGATCGCCCGACCGGTCGCGGTGGAGCCGACGTGCGCCACCACGTCCACCGGTTGCGCGGCGAGCGCCGCCCCGGTCTCCGCACCGCCGGTGAGCAGTGAGAGGACCCCCGCGGGCAGCGCCTCGTCCAGAGCCTTCGCCAGCAACCAGCCGGTGGCCGGCGTACGCTCGCTCGGCTTGTAGAGCACCACGTTGCCGGTGACCAGCGCCGCGCCGAGCAGTCCGCAGGAGACCGCCACCGGATCGTTCCACGGGGTGATCGCGGCGACCACACCGTGCGGCTGCGGCATCATGAAGTCGATCGCGTGCTGGCCGCCGTGGAGGGTACGTCCGCCGCGCACCGGCGCGAGCTCGGCGTACTGTCGCAGCGTGCCGATTCCCGCCTCGACGCCGCCGCGCGCGTCCGCCAACGGCTTGCCCATCTCGGCGGTGACCGCCGCCGCGAGATCGTCGGTGATCGCCTCGACGGCGTCCGCCGCCCGGTGCAACGCCGCTGCCCGTTCCGCCGGTGGGGTCGACGCCCACTCCGACTCGATCTCACGGGCCGCGCCCACCGCCTTGCCGACCACGTCCGCCGTCGCCACCGGCGCCGAGCTGACCGGCGAGCCGTCGGCCGGGTCGTGTACGACCAGTTCGCCCTCCTCGCCGCCGGCACCCCAGACCCCACCTATCAGCTGCGCAACCGTGTACATGCGGCGCTGGATGCCCCGGCCCCGGCGAGGCAAACGCGTTTCGCCCGGTTGCGGGCGGGGTAGGCGGATCCGATGATTCCCACCGGGGCCGAGAGCGCGGACGCAGTCGTCGTCGGGGCCGGCCACAACGGCCTCGTGGCCGCCAACATCCTGGCGGACGCCGGCTGGGAGGTGGTTGTGCTGGAGGCGAACGGCACGCCGGGTGGGGCGGTCCGTTCGGGCGAGGTGACGGCGCCCGGCTACCTCAGCGACCTCTACAGCTCGTTCTATCCCCTCGGGTACGCGTCGCCGGTGATGCGCCGCCTGGACCTGGACCGGTACGGCCTCACCTGGCGGCACGCACCGGACGTGCTGGCGCATCTGCTGCCCGACGGCCGGGCCGCGGTGCTCAACCGGGACCCGGCCGTCACCGCTGCCTCGCTGGACGCGTTCGCGCCCGGCGACGGCGCGAAGTGGTTGACCGCATACGGCGACTGGATCGATGTCGCCGAGCCGATGCTGGAGACGATCACGACCCCGTTCCCTCCGGTGCGCGGGGGGCTGGCCCTGCTCCGCCAGATGCGGGTCTCCGGCGCGCTGCGGCTGGCCCGACGTCTGGTCGTGCCGATCCGCAAGCTCACCGACGAGTTGTTCGACGGATCCGGTGGGCGGGCGCTGCTGGCGGGCTGTTCGCTGCACACCGACCTGTCGCCGGAGGAGGCCGGCTCCGGGGTGTACGGCTGGCTGCTCGCCATGCTCGGCCAGCAGGTCGGCTGGCCGGTCCCCGAGGGCGGCTCGCAGAAGATCACCGATGCGCTGGTGGCCCGGTTGACCGACCGTGGCGGGCGGATCCTCTACGGCGCACGCGTGGACCGGGTGCTGACCGCGCGTGGCCGGGCGATGGGGGTGCGTACGGCCGGCGGCGCGCTGTGGCGGGCCCGGCGTGCGGTGCTCGCCGACGTGCCCGCCCCGGCGCTCTACCTCGACCTGGTCGGCGCGGCGGCGCTGCCGCCCCGGCTGGTGGAGGACCTGTCACACTTCCGCTGGGACGGCTCCACCCTGAAGGTGGACTGGGCGCTCTCCGCACCGTTGCCGTGGACCAACCCGGCGGTGGCCACCGCCGGCACCGTGCATCTGGGAGCGGACCTGGACGGCCTGACCAGCTACTCCGCGGAGCTGGCCCGCAGGGAGTTGCCGCGGCGTCCCTTCCTGCTGGTCGGTCAGATGAGCGTGGCTGATCCCAGCCACTCGCCGCCGGGCACCGAGTCGGTGTGGTCGTACACCCACCTGCCGTTCCGCCGGAACTGGCGGGCGGAGGAGATCACCGGGCACGTCGAGCGGATGGAGCAGATGCTGGAGGAGGCCGCGCCCGGTTTCCGGAGCTTGATCGTGGGCCGGCACGTGGCCGGCCCGGTCGACCTGGAGAAGAGCGACGCGAACCTGGTCGGTGGGGCGGTGGGCGGCGGTACGTCGGCCGCGTACCAGCAGCTGTTCCTGCGCCCGATCCCCGGCCTGGGCCGCGCGGACACCCCGGTGGACCGGTTGTTCCTGGCCAGCGCGTCGGCGCACCCCGGCGGCGGGGTGCACGGCGCTCCCGGGGCGAACGCCGCACGGGCCGCCCTGGCGCGCGACCGCGCCCTCACCGGCGCCCTGTACGCCTCCGCCATCGGCACGGCCCAACGCGTGATCTACAGCTGATCGGCCGCCCACGGCCGTGATCCGGTGCTCGCGTCACGGAACGTGACCGCACCGGTGCCCAAGGGTAGCCCATTTCGCTGCCCGCCGACGCCACCTTGCGGCAGCCAGGACAGCCCCGTCGCCGACGTGGGGGAGAGCCACGCCGGCGACGGTGGCCGATGCTGCGAAGCGGCGTCAGCGCACGACGTTGCGGTGCTTGCTGCGCAGCTTGAAAGGCATCAGCGCGCTTTCGATCTTGGTGGCGGTGGTCATCTTCGAGGCGCCCTCCCGGCGCTCCTCGAAGCGGATCGGCACCTCGAGGATCGTGTGACCGAGCTTGGTGGCGAGGTAGTGCATCTCCACCTGGAAGCTGTAGCCGTTGGACTGCACCCGCTCGAGACCGATGTCGTGCAGCGCGTCCGCACGCCAGATCTTGAAGCCGGCCGTGAGATCACGGATCCGCACCCGCAACAGGGTGTGTACGTACAGGTTCGCCCAGCCGCTGAGCGCGCGGCGGTACAGCGGCCAGTTCTCGTCCAGCTCGCCACCGGGCACGTACCGTGAGCCGATCACCACGCCGGCCTGCGTCGACAGGAGCGCGCCGAGCATGCCGGGCAGCGCCTCCGGCGGATGCGACAGGTCCGCGTCCATCTGCGCCACGTACTCCGCGCCCCCGTCGAGGGCACGACCGATCCCGTCCACGTACGCCCGTCCGAGGCCCTCCTTGCCCGGCCGGTGCACCACCTCGATGCGGTCGGGGTGCTCGATGGCGAGCTTGTCCGCCACCTCGCCGGTGCCGTCCGGGGAGTTGTCGTCCGCGATGAGGATGCGCAGGCCCGGCAGCGGCAGCGCGAGGAGCCGCTCGACCAGCACCGGGAGGTTCCCCGCCTCGTTGTAGGTGGGTACCACGACGGTCAGTCGTGCGTCGCGCCACGGAGCGGGCAGCTGCACGGGTTCGATCATGACGGACATCCTCGGTTTGCCGACAGGGATTCCTTGAGAGGGTAGCTACTTGCCGTATCGGTGTCGTAAAGGCTCCCCGATCGGGGGTTGCGCGCGCCGGCTCCTCCGCTCTCACGAACGATCCATCACGGTGATCGTCCGGGCGGCTCAGCGTCAGCGCCGGACGTCCTCGTGCCGGGTGGCGATGTCGGAGAGCCGCTTCAGCGTCTCCTCGTTGCGCAGGTGCAGCACCAGGTCGTTGAGCTTGTTCCGGACCCAGCGCAGCGGACCGGCCGCGAAGTCCTCTCCGATCCGCACCCGGGTGGCGCCCGCGCCGACGGGATCGAGGGTGAAGGTGACGATCGCCTCGCCGGCCGGCCAGAGCCCGGCGCGCAGGACCAGTTTGCGCGGCGGTTCGCTGAGCAGCACGGTGGAGGAGTCCTCCAGGGAGAAGGGCCACGGCCCGGCCCGGTGGTGCAGGCTGCTGCCCACCTGCGGCCAGTTGTCGTCCACGTCACGGACGTGCGTGGTGCCGACGACCCAGTCGCTGTACGTCCATCCGTCGGCGAGCACGTCGAAGACCCGCTCCGGGGATGCGTCGATCACTTTCTCCACAATCGCCACTGGTCCCTCATACCCCCGCTCCGGCCGCGGCTAACGGTCGCCACGGGTTAGCTTCTCCGGGGCGACGGGTAAGGCGAGCGCGGGCGCCGCAGGGTGGCTCGTGGGACGCGTGTGCTGCCGCCGCGTCGAGGCTGACGTTTACTCCCCGGGGCGCAGGGAACCCGCCGCCCGTGCGACAGGACCAGGTGGAGCCGGATCAGCGCAGGTCAGCCGAGGTTTATGCCGGTGCTGACCGGGGCGCGTCCGGGCCGGTCCTGTTCGACGCCGTGTTGTTCGACCGGGACGGCACCCTGGTGGAGGACGTGCCGTACAACGGTGATCCGGAGAAGGTGCGGCCCGTCGCGGGGGCCCGGGCGGCGCTGGATCGACTGCGCGCCGCCGGCCTGCGGCTGGGTGTGGTGACGAACCAGTCGGGCCTCGCGCGGGGCTTGTTCACCCCAGCGCAGATGGCGGCGGTGCACACCCGGGTCGAGATGCTGCTGGGACCCTTCGACACCTGGCGGGTGTGCCCGCACGACGACGAGCACGCGTGCGGATGCCGTAAACCCGCGCCGGGATTGGTGCGGGCTGCGGCTCGGGACCTGGGGACGGTGCCGGGCCGGTGCGTCATGGTGGGTGACATCGGCCGCGATGTGACAGCGGCGCTGGCGGCGGGCGCCGCCGGGGTGCTGGTGCCGACGCCGGTGACCCGACCAGAGGAGATCGCCGCCGCACCGTGGGTGGCGACCGACCTGCCAGCGGCCGTCGACGAGATCCTGCGCCGGCAGGCCGCCGTGACGCCCGGCACCGCGCCCTGGCCGACGTCCGCCGGCAGGAGCGGCAGCCGGCCGGAGCGCGGGTCCGGTGGCGCGAACGCTGTCCGACCGGAGCGGCCGGCCGTGGTGGGGTGGACGCCTGCCGACGCGCGTCCCGCGCCGACGGGCCGGCGCGGGACGGTCCTGGTGGTGCGGGCCGACTCGGCGGGCGACGTTCTGGTCACCGGGCCGGCGATCCGGGCCGTCGCGGCCGGCGCCCACCGGGTGGTGATGCTGTGCGGCCCGCGCGGGCGGGCCGCCGCCGACCTGCTGCCCGGCGTCGACGAGGTCGTGGAGCACCGGTTGCCCTGGATCGATCCCGCCCCCGGGACGATCGACCCGCACGACATGCACACCCTGACCGCACGTCTGGCCGCCGTGGACGCCGACGAGGCGGTCATCTTCACCTCGTTCCACCAGTCGCCGCTGCCGCTGGCGCTGCTGTTGCGCATGGCCGGCGTGCCGCGCGTCGCCGCGATCAGCGAGGACTATCCCGGAAGCCTGCTCGACCTGCGGCACCGCGTCCCGGCCGGCGTACCCGAGGCCGAACGTGCCCTCTCCCTCGCCGCCGCGGCCGGCTACGGCCTGCCGGACGGCGACCAGCCGGTGCTCCGGCTGCGTACCGGTGCGGTGCCGCCACCCCCGGCGTGGCTCGGCCCGCCGGGCTACGTCGTGCTGCACCCCGGCTCGTCGGTGCCCAGCCGGGCCTGCCCGCCCGACGTGGCCGTCCGGCTCGGACGGACGCTGACCGACGCCGGGTACCGGCTGGTGGTGACCGGCACGCCGCAGGAACGGGAGCTGACCGCGACGGTGGCCGGAACCGCCGGACTCGATATCGGCGGTCGCACCGGGCTCGCGGAGCTGGCCGGGGTGATCGCGAACGCGGCGGCGGTGGTCGTCGGCAACACCGGTCCGGCACACGTGGCGGCGGCGTGCGGGGTGCCGGTGGTCAGTCTCTTCGCCCCCACCGTCCCGTTCGGACAGTGGGGACCGTACCGGGTGCCCACCGTCCGGCTCGGCGACGCGACGGCCGCCTGCCGGGACACCCGCGCCGCCACCTGTCCCGTCCCCGGGCACCCCTGCCTGTCCGCGGTCGAACCGGCCGAGGTGCTCACGGCGTTGCGCCTGCTCGACGTACCCGCGGACGGCGCCCGGACCACGACGGCCGGCCCGACCACGACCGCGGCCCGGGCCACGACGGCGGGTCCGACCGTGACGGCCGGACCGTACGCGGCCGGCGCGGCGGTGACCGCCCGGGGCGGGAGCAGCTGATGAACATCCTGCTCTGGCACGTGCACGGCTCCTGGACCACCGCGTTCGTGCACGGCCGGCACCGCTACCTCGTCCCGGCCACTCCGGACCGTGGCCCCTACGGTCTCGGCCGTGCCCGCACCTATCCCTGGCCGGACGCCGCGGTCGAGGTCAGCCCCGACGACCTCCCCGACGCCGACGTGGACGTGGTCATCCTGCAACGCCCCGAGGAGTTCGACCTCGCCGAACAGTGGCTGGGCCGCCGCCCCGGCCGCGACGTGCCCGTCGTCTACGTCGAGCACAACACCCCCAAGGACGGCGACGTCCCGCACAGCCGGCACCCCATGGCCGACCGCGACGACCTGCTCGTCGCGCACGTCACGGCGTTCAACCAGCTCTTCTGGGACACCGGCGGAACCCGCACGACCGTGATCGACCACGGCATCGTGCCGCCGACGGTGGAGTACACCGGCGAACTCGACCGACTCGCCGTCGTGATCAACGAGCCGGTACGCCGCTGGCGGGTGACCGGCACCGACCTGCTTCCCCGGTTCGCCGAGATCGCCCCGCTGGACGTCTTCGGCATGAAGGTGACCGGGCTGGCCGAGCACCTCGGGCTGCCGCCCGACCGGGTGACCAGCCACGACGACGTGCCGCAGTCCCGCATGCACGAGGAACTGGCCCGGCGGCGCGCGTACCTGCATCTGTGCCGGTGGACCTCGCTCGGGCTGAGCCTCATCGAGGCGATGGCGATCGGCATGCCGGTCGTCGCGCTCGCCACCACCGAGGCGGTGATGGCCGTACCGCCGGGTGCGGGCGCTCTCGACACCCGCGTCGACACCCTGCTGGAGGCCACCCGCCGGTTCATGACCGAGCCGGCGCTCGCGCGGCAGGCGGGCTCGGTGGCCCGGGCCACCGCCCGCGACCGGTACGGCCTCGACCGTTTCCTCGCCGACTGGGACCGGCTGCTGGAGGAGGAAGTATGCGCATCGCGATGATCTCGGAGCACGCCAGCCCGCTCGCCATCCTCGGCGGGGAGGACGCCGGCGGCCAGAACACGCATGTCGCGGAGCTCTCCGCCGCGCTCGCGGCCGCCGGGCACGACCTGCGGGTGTACACCCGCCGCGACGCCGTGGACCTGCCGGTGACGGTACGCGGCCCCGACGGGTACGACGTCGTGCACGTACCGGCCGGACCGGCGGAGCCGCTGGCCAAGGACGCGCTGCTGCCGCACATGAAGGAGTTCAGCCGCTGGCTGGTCGAGCGGTGGCGGGGCGGCGACTGGGTGCCCGAGGTGATCCACGCGCACTTCTGGATGAGCGGGCTCGCCGCGCTCGCCGCCGGTCGGCAGACCGGTGTGCCGGTGGTGCAGACGTACCACGCGCTCGGCGTCGTGAAGCGTCGCTACCAGGGGGTTCAGGACACCAGCCCGGCCCGGCGGGTGGCCTACGAACGAGAGCTGGGCCGGTCGGTGGACCGGGTGATCGCCCAGTGCCAGGACGAGGTCGGTGAGCTGGTCCGGATGGGCGTGCCCCGGTCCCGGATGACGGTGATCCCGTCCGGGGTGAACCTGAGCACCTTTGCCCCGCTCGGCCCGGCCGCCGAGCGCCAACCCGGGCGGTCCCGGATCCTGACCGTCGGCCGGCTGGTGGAACGCAAGGGCTTCCAGACGGTCGTCCGGGCGATGGCGCTGGTTCCCGACGCCGAGTGCGTGGTGGTCGGCGGGCCGCCGGCCGGGCTGCTCGAGAGTGACCCGTACGCCCGGCGGTTGCGGGCCCTCGCGCGCACCTGCCGGGTGGCCGACCGGGTACGTCTGGTCGGCGCGGTGCCCCGGGAGGAGATGGGTCGCTGGTACCGGTCGGCGGACGTCCTGGTCGCCGCGCCCTGGTACGAGCCGTTCGGGCTCACCCCGCTGGAGGCGATGGCCTGCGGCGTACCGGTGATCGGCACGGCGGTGGGCGGGCTCAAGGACACCGTGGTCGAAGGGGTCACCGGTGACCTGGTCCCGGCCCGGGACCCCCGCGCCCTGGGCACCGCGATCCAGCGGCTGCTCGACGACCGGATCCGCCGTTTCGCGTACGCCACCGCCGCACAGGAACGAGCCCGACTGCGCTACTCGTGGGCGGCGACCGCCGAGCGGCTGGCGGAGGTCTACAACGAGGTGGCCGCGGTGCACCGGCCCACCGGGGTGGTGGCCTGATGGCGACCTCGCTGCTCGACGCCCACCTGGCGAACCTGGCAGCAGCCCTGCTGCCGTACCGGGAGTGCGAGCGGCTGCTCTCCTGCTGGGGTGAGACGCTGGCCCGCCGGCTGGCCGGCGGTGGGCGGCTGCTGGTGGCCGGCAACGGTGGCAGCGCCGCCGAGGCGCAGCACCTCACCGCCGAACTCGTGGGCAAGCTTCGCGACGACCGCCAGCCCCTGTCCGCCATCGCCCTGCACGCCGAGACCTCGGCGGTCACCGCCATCGCGAACGACTACGGCTACGACGAGGTCTTCGCCCGCCAGGTACGCGCCCACGGCCGCGCCGGCGACATCCTCCTGCTGCTGTCCACCAGCGGCGCCAGCCGCAACCTGCTCACCGCCGCCCGGGCCGGCCGCGAGGCCGGCCTGCTCTGCTGGGCGTTCACCGGCCCCGCCCCGAACCCGCTCGCCGAGGCCTGTCACGAGGCGCTCGCCGTCGCCTCACCGGACAGTCAGGTGGTGCAGGAGTTGCACCTGGTCTCCAGCCACGTGCTCTGCGAGTACGTCGACCAGGAGCTGCCCGCCGCGCTCGCCGCCGCGGCCGGCGCACCCGCCGACGAGTCGGTCCGACCGGGCAGTGTGCGCGCCGGGGTGGAGGTGGTGCTCGACGGCGGAGCCGGGCAACAGGTACAGGCGCGAGGATGAGGAGGGAAGCGTGACGGGACCTGTCGTGGTGGTCGGTGACACCCTGCTCGACCGGGATGTCGAGGGAATGGTCAGCCGGCTCTGTCCGGACTCGCCGGTGCCGGTGCTCGACGAGACCGGGTACGTCGACCGGCCCGGCGGCGCCGGCCTGGCCGCGGTCTTCGCCGCCGCTCAGGGCGCCGAGGTGGTGCTGGTGACCGCGCTCGCCGACGATGCCGGCGGGGCCCGGCTGAGCTCGCTGCTGACCGCGGCCGGCGTTCAGGTGTACGCGCTGCCGCTGACCGGCGCCACCCCGGAGAAGATCCGGCTGCGGGCCGGCGGCCGGGTGTTGCTGCGGCACGACCGCGGCGGTGTTCCCGGCGAGCCCGGTGAGCCCACCGACGCGGTGCGGCGGGTCATCGCGAACGCCTCCGCCGTCGTGGTCAGCGACTACGGCCGCGGGGTGGCCCGGCAGCCGGCGCTGCGTGCCGCGCTCGCCGCGACCCGGGCGCCGGTGGTGTGGGATCCGCACCCGCGCGGGCCGGCCGCGGTGCCCGGCGTGCAACTGGCCACGCCGAACGAGTCCGAGGCACGTGAGCTGATTCCGGCGCTGCCCGGGGCGACCCGGCTGGCCACCGCCTCGCGGGCCGCGCAGGGTCTGCGTCGGCGGTGGCGGGCCCGCGCGGTCGCGGTGACTCTCGGCGGGGACGGGGCGCTGCTCTGCCACACCGACTCGACCCCGCTGGTGGTGCCCGCTCCGAGCACCGCCGAGGGAGACACCTGCGGGGCCGGTGACCGGTTCGCGGTCGCCGCCGGCCTCGCCCTGGCCCGGGGTGCGCTGGTGTCCGAGGCCGTCCAGGAGGCGGTCGCCGAGGCGTCCGCGTACGTGGCCGCCGGGGGAGTGGCGGCCGCGCTGCCGCCGCCGGCGAGGAGGGAGCCGGGCGCGGTGTCCGGTCCGGCCGGGGAGCGGATCGGCATCGCCGAGGTGGCCGCGGTGCTCGCCGAGGTACGCGCGGCCGGCGGCACGGTGGTCGCCACCGGGGGCTGTTTCGACCTGCTCCACGCCGGGCACGTCGCGACGTTGCAGGCGGCCCGGAAGCTCGGCGACTGCCTCGTGGTCTGCCTGAACTCCGATTCCAGCGTGGCCGGATTGAAGGGGCCGGACCGGCCGGTCGTGCCGCAGGGCGACCGCGGCCGGTTGCTGGCGGCGCTGAGCTGCGTGGACGCGGTCATGATCTTCGACGAGCCGACGCCGCACGCGGCGCTGTCCTGGCTGCGCCCCGACATCTGGGTCAAGGGCGGCGACTATGCCACCGGCGCCGGGGACGCGCCCGCCCTGCCGGAGGCGGAGATCCTGCGTCGCTGGGGCGGTCACACGGTGGTCGTGCCGTACCTGGACGGTCGCTCCACCACCGACATGATCGCCGCGGCCCGGGCCGGCGGTCAGCCCGCCGGCGCGTGTTGTGCCGCCGCCCGGTCGTCCGAGGGCGACTGGGCCGCCGCGCCGGTGCCGGCCGTGGAGCGTGCGCGATGACGGGCGCTCCGGCCGGAACCGGAACGACGGTCCTGGTCACCGGCGGATCGAGCGGCCTGGGTGCGGCCGTCGTCGCGGCGGTCGCCCGTTCCGGCGGCCGGCCGCTGGTGATCGACCGGCAGGCGCCCGGTGACGGGGTGCCGTGGGTCGAGTGCGACCTGGCCGACACCCGGGCCGCCGAGGCGGCCACCCGGCAGCTCGCCGAGCGGTCCGGCGGCCTGGACGCGGTGGTGACCGCGGCCGGAATGGACGTGCCGGGACGGCTGGCCGACGTGCCGGCCGAGACCTGGGAGCGGATCGTCGCCGTGGACCTGCTCGCCACCGCCGCGGTGATCCGGGCGGCGCTGCCCTACCTGGAGGCGTCCCGCGGCACCATCGTGACCGTGGCGTCGACCCTCGGCGTCAAGGCGGTCAGCGACGCCACCGCGTACTGCGCGGCGAAGTTCGGGGTGGTCGGCTTCACCCGCGCCCTCGCCACCGAACTCGCCGGCACGGTCGGCGTCACCCTGCTCATTCCGGGCGGCATGCGTACCGCCTTCTTCGACGAGCGCGACGAGCAGTACCGTCCCGGTCCGGACGCGGTGCTCAACGATCCGGCCGACACCGCCGCCGCGGTCATGTTCGCGCTGGCCCAGCCGCCCGGCTGCGCGGTACGGGAGATGGTGGTCTGCGCCGAGCAGGAGTCGTCGTACCCGTGATCCTCGTGCTGCGCGCGCTCGGTGTCGGCGACCTGGCCACCGCCGTCCCGGCGCTGCGCGCGCTGCGGGCCGCCCACCCGGACCGGGAACTGGTGCTCGCCGCGCCGGCCTGGCTGGCGCCGCTGGTCGAGCTGGTCGGTGACGTCGACCGGCTGGTCGACACCCCGGGCCTGGGACGGACCCGCTGGACCGGGCCGCCGCCGCAGCTGGCGGTGAACCTGCACGGCCGGGGACCGCAGTCGCACCGCACGCTCGCCGCCGCCCGGCCCGGCCGGCTGCTCGGCTTCGCCAACTCGGAGGCCGGGTTCGCCGACGGGCCCGCGTGGAGCGAGTCCGAGCACGAGGTGGCGCGGTGGTGCCGGTTGCTGGCCTGGTACGGCATTCCCGCCGACCGGTCCGACCTGGCGTTGCGTCGGCCCTCGGCGGCCGGCGTGCCGGTGGGGGTGAGCGTGCTGCACCCCGGCTCGAAGATCGTGGCGAAGCGCTGGCCGTCCGACCGGTTCGCCGCGCTCGCGCGCAGGCTCGCCGCACGGGGCCACCGGGTGGTGCTGACCGGCTCGCCGGACGAACGGGACCTGGCCGCCCGGGTGGCCGCCGCCGCCGGGCTGCCCGTCGCCGCCGTGCTGGCCGGTCGTACGGGGCTGCGTGAGCTGGCCACGCTGGTGGCGTACGCCCGGGTCGTGGTGAGCGCCGACACCGGGGTGGCCCACCTGGCGACCGCCTTCGGGACCCCGTCGGTGGTGCTCTTCGGTCCCGTGCCACCGGCCCGTTGGGGGCCGCCGCCGGACCGGCCACGGCACCGGGCGATCTGGGCCGGCGAGAGGGATTGGCCCAGCTGGGACGGGGTAGGAAGCCATCCGTCATTGACGGTCCTCGGGGTCGACGAGGTGTCGACCGTGGTGGACGAGGTGGAACGGGTGGTGCGGGAGTCCGGTGCGGTTGCGACGTAGCGATCCGGGCCGGCCGGGGTACCGGCGTCGTCGGCGCGGCAAGGGCTGGCTCTTCCTGGACCCGGCCGGTGAGCCGGTGCGGGACCAGGACGAGCTGGCCCGGCTGCGTGCCCTGGTCGTACCGCCGGCGTGGCGCGACGTGTGGATCTGCCCGTGGCCGAACGGGCACATCCAGGCCATCGGCGTCGACGCCGCCGGCCGCAAGCAGTACGTCTACCACCCGAGCTGGCGGGAGAAGCGCGACGAGGCGAAGTTCGACCACGTGCTGGAGGTGGCGCGGCGGCTGCCCGCGTTGCGGGCGCGGGTCGACCGGGACCTCGGTGGCCGGGGACTGAACCGTGACCGGGTGCTCGCCACGGTGGCACGACTGCTGGACATGGGGGCGTTCCGGGTCGGCAACGACCAGTACGCGGCCGGCGACGACCCGACGTTCGGGGTGTCGACGCTGCGCCCCGAGCACGCCCGGTCGCGGCGTGGCTGCGTGCTCTTCGAGTTTCCCGCCAAGGGCGGGATCGAGCAGGTACGCCTCATCGAGGACCCGGAGCTGTGCCGGGTGCTGACGAACCTGCGCCGGCGTCGACGCCTCGCCGAGCGTCTCTTCGGCTACTGGGACGGGCGTGACTGGCGGGACGTACGCGCCGACGAGATCAACGAGTACCTGCGCCACGCCAGCGGCGGGGAGATGACCGCGAAGGACTTCCGCACCTGGCACGCCACCGTGCTGGCCGCGATCGAACTGGGCACGGCGGAGCCGGCCCGGTCCGCGACCGCCCGGAAGCGGGCGGTGGCCGCGGTGATGCGGGAGGTGGCGGAGCTGCTCGGCAACACGCCGACCGTCGCCCGCACGTCCTACGTGGATCCCCGCGTGGTCGACCTCTATCACGACGGCGTCGTGGTGACGGTGGATCCGGGCGAGCCACGCGAGAAGGCCGAGCGGGCGGTGCTGGAGCTGCTGGAGGAGGCCTGATCGGCGCCGCCGCGGTCATTCTCGACCCGCCGACGGCGCTCTGCCGTCCGGCCGGTGCCGCTGTCCCGTCGGTGCCGCTGTCCGGTCAGGCGTTCCTGGCTCGGATCAGGGTTTCGACGCCGTCCAGCAGCCGGTCCAGGCCGAAGACGAATTCGTCGTCCGGTCCGTCGTCCTGGTCGAGCACGCCGGCGCTGATCACCGCGTGCAGCGCCGGGAAGCGGGCCGGGTCGGCCAGCCGGGCGATCAGCTGCCCGTACTCCGGCATGATCTCGTCGATCCGCCGGCCCGACGCGGCGCTGGCCTCCCGGAGCTGAGCGGTGAGTAGCGCGTCGTTCCGCACGTATCCGGTGAGCAGCAGCATCACCGACATCTTCTCGGACTCGCCGAGCCCGGTGCCGGCGAGGCAGCGGAGTCCGTTCTCCAGCCACGAGAGCTGGCCGGGGGCGAGCGGTGGACCGCTGATCGGGACCCGGACCACCCACGGGTGCCGTTGCAGCGCGGCACGTTCGGCCGCCGCCCACCGGGCCAGCCCGGTCCGCCAGTCCGGCCCGGTCCCGCCCGGGGCGGGCGGCTCGCCGTATGCCGCGTCGACCATCAGGGTGAGCAGCTCGTCCTTGGCGCTGACGTACCGGTAGAGGGCCATGGTCGCCGCGCCCAACTCCTTGGCGACTCGGCTCATCGAGACGGCGGCCAGCCCTTCGGCGTCGGCGAGGGCGACGGCGGCGGCCACGATCGCGGGCAGGGCCAGCCCGGGACGTGGCCCCTTGGGCGCGCGTTCCCGTAGCCCCCATGCCGCCGCTACGACCGGCGGCAGCGCCGGGCCGGTCTCGTCGTTTGTCGGCTCCACGATTCCTCCTTGCCGGCCCATCCTAGTTCTGCGTATGGTCTACGCAATTAAGCGTATGACATACGCAGAAGGAGTTCCCATGACTTCCACACCCCGTGCCGGACGTCGCGAGTGGATCGGCTTCACCGTGCTGATGCTGCCCCTGCTCCTGGTCTCGATGGACGTGTCGGTGCTCTACTTCGCCGTCCCCTTCATCAGCGCGGAGCTGAGTCCGACCAGCACCCAACAGCTCTGGATCTTCGACGTCTACGGCTTCGTCCTGGCCGGGCTGCTCATCACCATGGGTGCGCTCGGCGACCGGATCGGCCGGCGTCGGCTGCTGCTCTTCGGCGCGGTCGCGTTCGGCGCGGCGTCGGCACTGGCCGCGTACGCCGACAGCCCCGGCACACTGATCGTGGCCCGGGCGTTGCTCGGCGTCGGCGGCGCGACGCTGATGCCGTCGACGCTGGCGCTGATCCGCAACATGTTCCACGACGAGAAGCAGCGCGGCACGGCCATCGCCATCTGGACCGCCGCGCTCACCAGCGGCATCGCCATCGGCCCCGTCCTCAGTGGCATCCTGCTCGAACACTTCTGGTGGGGGTCGATCTTCCTGATCAACCTGCCGGCGATGGCCCTGCTGCTCCTGCTCGCCCCGGCGCTGGTGCCGGAGTTCCGCAACCCGCACGCCGGGCGCCTCGACGTGCTCAGCTCGGCGCTCTCCCTCGCCGCGCTGCTCCCGGTGATCTACGGCGTCAAGGAACTGGCCCGGGCCGGTTGGGCGACCGGCCCGGCGCTGGCCATCGCCGCCGGCCTGCTGGTCGCCCTGCTCTTCGTCCACCGCCAGCGCCGCCTCGCGTACCCGATGGTCGACCTGGCGCTGCTGTGCCGTCGAGCCGTCGGCGGCGCCATCGGGGTCAACCTGGTGGCCATGTTCGCCATGGTCGGCTTCGCCATCTTCACCACCCAGCACCTCCAGTCGGTGCTCGGGCTCAGTCCGCTGCGGGCGGCCCTGTGGAGCCTGCTGCCGTCGGTGGCGGTCGGCGGGATCGCTCCGGTCGCGGCCGCGTTGGCGCGGCGGATCGACCGGGCCTGGCTGATCGGTGCCGGATTCGTCATCGCGGCCGCCGGTTTCGTGGTGCTCACCCGGGTACCGGCCGACGACGGGCTGCTCACCCTGCTGCTCGGTGCCAGCATCTACGCGGCCGGGTTGGTGGTGGTGATGTCACTGGTCACCGAACTGGTGCTCGGTGCCGCCCCGCCGGAGCGCGCCGGGATGGCCTCGGCGCTGACCGAGTCGAGCAGCGAACTCGGCGGGGCGCTCGGCATGGCGGTGCTGGGCAGCGTGGGCAGCGCCGTCTACCGGCGCGAGCTGGTCGACGGGCTGCCCGACGGGCTGCCCGTCGACGTGGTGGCCTCGGCCCGGGAGACCCTGGCCGGTGGGCTGGGGGTCGCCGAGGGGCTGGCCGGTCCGGCAGCCGCCGCGGTGCGCGACGCCGCCGTGGGCGCGTTCACCGATGGACTGCACCTGGCTGCCGCCGGCGCCGGAGCGCTGATGCTGCTCGCCGCGGCGCTCACCGTGCTGACGTTGCGCGGCGTGGCCGTCGCGGTGCGGCAGGACCAGACCGGTCCCGCCCAGGACGCCGAACCGGCCCCGGTCGACCCGGTTCCCGCCGTGCGTCGCTGAGCGGGTCGGTCCGGCGCGGGTCGAGGTTCAGTCGTTGAGTACGCGGGCCAGCCGGTCGCGGAACCGCCGCTCGGAGTCGCTGATCGCCTCGCCGCCGAGTCCCAGCACACCGCCGCTGGACGCCGCGCCGACCACCTGCTCGGCGATCTCCACAAGCCAGTGCTTGTACGCCCCGGCCTCGCCCTCGTCCGTCCGGGCAGCGAGCAGGGCCGCGGCCTCGCCGGCCCGGCCGAGCACGTCGTCGATCAGCGCCTGCGGGTCGCTGGGGGAGACGGCGGGCAGTTCCTCGCCGGTCTCCGGGTCGCCGACCCGCGTGACGATCTCGCCGGCGACGGCGGCGACCAGCGGGCTGGCCGACTCGCGGCCGGCGGCGATCGTCTCCAGGCCGGCCGCGTTCTCGGCCATGGTGCGGCGCGTGCCGTCGGACTCGGCGGCGCTCGCCGCGGTCAGCACCGACTGCGGCAACCCGACCAGCAGCCCCCACTCCCCGTCGGAGAACCCGAACCCGGTGTACGCCGGTTGTTCGATCACGGCAACGCCCCTTTCCGCCTGTCTGCTCGTGCCCGTCCTCGGGCGCTGCGCCAGCGGCGCGGCGCCCGGCTCAGGCTAGTCCAGCGTCAGCAGGTCCTGTTCGGACACCACACGCACGGACAGCGTCTTGTACCCCACCTCGTCGAAGAGAACCCTCATCCGGTCCTCCTCGTAGCCGAGCACGAGCCCCGGCCCCCACTCCGGGTGGCGGACCCGGCTGTGCACCGGGAACGGCCCGACCGCGCCGTCGTCTGCGGTGCAACGGATTCACCGAGTGCTGGCGACCAACCGGCTCAGCACCGGGAGCACACTGCGCAGGTCGCCGTCGTCGACGCTGGCCGTCGCCACCGCCCGGGCGCCCGCCGAGGCGTTGAACGCCACGCTCACCCCGACGTGTGCGAACAGCGGCAGGTCCGACCGGCTGTCTCCGACTGCCCCGCACGCGTCCGGCGCCAACCGCATCTCCCGTGCCTGAGCGAGGGCGAAGTCCCGCTTGTCGTACTCGTCGAAGTGCCGGGCGACGCGGCCCGTGAACCGTCCGTCGACGACCTCCAGACGCGGTCCGCTGAACGAATGGAACCCGAAGCGGTACGCCAGGTAACTGCCCACCGGGGACCAGGCCAGGGTCGCCAACACGGGCACCAGGCCACTGCGGCGGCACCACGTCACGGTCTCCGCGATACCCGCCACCAGGGGAAGGTCGGTGAGCCAGCCGGAGACCCGCTGCTCGGGCACGCCGGCCCATCCGGCCGCGTCCAGCTCCGAGACCTGTCGGTTGTCCAGCACTCCGGCGGCGTACGCGTCCTCCGCCTCCGCCAGCTCGGTACGGTGCCCGAGGAAGCCCGCCAGGAAGACCGAGGAGCTCGTGCCCGGGACGAGGGTGCCATCGACGTCGACGAACACGGCACCCGCGTGACCAGATGAGAACACGGGCCAAGGATGCCAGCGCCGCGCCGCGACGGACAGGCCGACCCGGGCTGGTCACCGTCGCACGGTGCCGGCTCAACGGAGGCGGGGCAGGATCTCCCGCTGGTAGAGGTCGAACAGGCCCTGGGTGTGGGGGCCGGTGTTGGCCACGTACACCTCGTCGAAGCCGGCCTTGGCGTACTGGTCGATCATCTCCAGGTGGGCCTCGGCGTTGTTGCCGCAGACGAACGACTCCTTCATCATCTCCGGCGCGACCAGCTGCGAGACCTGCTCGAAGTGACGTGGTGAGGGAAGCACCTGGGACAGCTCACCCGGCACGCCGGAGTTCGGCCACCGCTCGTACGCGACCTGCGCGCCCTCGTCCTCGCTGTCGGCGTACGCCGCCTTGAAGCCGCCCTGGCACGGCTTGTCGCCGCCCCCACCCTCGCGGAACCGGCGCACGAGGTCGGGGTCGGGTGTGGTGCAGATGTAGCCGTCGCCGACCCGGGCGGCCAGGTCCACCGCCTTGGGGCCGAAGCCGGAGACGTAGATCGGCGGCGGCGTGTCGGGCCGGGTGTAGATCCGGGCGTGCTCGACGGTGTAGTGCTTGCCGTGGTGGTTGACGAAGCCGCCCCGCCACAGCTCGCGGATCACCTCGATCGCCTCCCCGAGCATCTCCAGCCGCACGTCGGCCTGCGGCCAGGCGTCGCCGAGGATGTGCTCGTTCAGCGCCTCTCCACTGCCGACGCCGAGCACGAACCGGCCGTTGTGCAGCACGGCGCTGGTCGCCGCCGCCTGCGCGATCACCGCCGGATGGATCCGTACGGTCGGGCAGGTGACCGCGGTGGTCACCGGCAGCCGGCAGACCTGGCTGAGCGCGCCGATCATCGACCAGACGAAGGCGCTCTGCCCCTGCGCGTCCAACCAGGGGTGGTAGTGATCGGAGATCCAGAGTGCCTGGAAGCCGGCCCGTTCGGCGCCGCGTGCCTGGTCGAGCAGCTCGGCCGGGGTGTACTCCTCGGCGGCGAGAAAGTATCCGATCTTCATGCTTCTCCCTCGTGACGTCACCGGGTCAACGAGGGCAGCGGTACCCAGGCACCGGGGCGGGCACACCGCCGCCGCGGATGGCAGGCCGAAGTGACCGTCAGCGGCGGCGGAACATCGCCCGGATCGCGGCGAGTAGCAGTAGGCCGCCCACCACCACTCCCAGCAGTCGTACGCCGGGCACGTCGGCCGGGCTGGTCGCGTCGGCCAGCAGCGTGGGTTCCATGCCCCGCACTCTGCCCACCGGCCCCGCCCTCGGCAACTGTAAGGTTTATTGACTATTTGTTGGCGCGATGTGACCATGGCAGCACCGCCCGCCCGAGGCGGGCCAGAATCGCGAAGAAAGTGGGGGTACGGGGGCCGAATGAGTGAGCGCAGCGAGAAATTCATCAGGTGCGGTGCGGACGAGCCTCGTGCCGGTGCCGGCCGCTGGGAGGCACGGGCATGAGCCTTCCGGCGGGCCACCTGGCCGCGCTCGCGGCCGCCGTCCTGCAGCCCGGCTTCGTCGGCACCACCCCGCCGCCCTGGGTCCGCCGCTGGCTCGGCGAAGGGCTCGGGTCGGTGGTGCTCTTCGCCCGCAACGTGATCGACCACGAGCAGGTCGCCGCGCTCACCGCGGCGCTGCGCGCGGAGCGTCCCGACGTCATCGTGGCGATCGACGAGGAGGCCGGCGACGTCACCCGGATCGAGTCGGGCCGGGGCAGCTCGCGCCCCGGCAACTTCGCGCTCGGCGCCGTGGACGACCCGGAGCTGACCGAGGAGGTGGCCCGCGACCTCGGTGCCGATCTCGCGAGCCTCGGCGTCACCCTCGACTACGCCCCGGACGCGGACGTGAACTCGAACCCGGCCAACCCGGTGATCGGGGTACGGTCCTTCGGCGCCGACCCGGAACTCGTGGCCCGGCACACCGCCGCCTGGGTCCGCGGGCTGCAGGCCGGCGGCGTCGCGGCCTGCGCCAAGCACTTCCCCGGCCACGGCGACACCCAGGTCGACTCGCACCATGACCTGCCGTTGATCGGTGGCGGGCGGGCGCAGCTGGAGGCCGTCGAGCTGGCCCCGTTCCGGGCGGCGGTGGCCGCCGGCGTGCAGGCGGTGATGACCGGCCACCTGCTCGTGCCGGCGTTGGACCCGCAGCTGCCCGCCACCCTGAGCTCGCGCATCCTCGGCGGGCTGCTCCGCGACGAGCTGGGCTTCTCCGGCGTGGTGGTCACCGACGCCGTGGAGATGCGCGCGGTCGCCGACCGGTACGGCTACGCCGGCGCCGCCGTCCGTGCCCTGGTGGCGGGCGCGGACGCGATCTGCGTCGGCGGAGAGCGGGCCGGCGAGGAGGACGTCCGGGAACTACGGGACGCGATCGTGGCCGCCGTGGTCTCCGGTGAGCTGCCCGAGGAACGGCTCGCCGAGGCGGCCAAGCGGATCGGCCAGCTCACCGAGTGGACAGTCGCCGCCCGGGCCGCGCGCCCCGCCCGACCCGGCCTGCCGGTCGACACCTCGCCCATCGGGCTGGCCGCCGCACGGCGTGCGCTGCGGATCACGGCCCCCACCGGCGCCGACGTCCTGCCGCTGACCCGTGCGGCGTACGTGGTCGAGTTCGAGCCGCCGCGCAACATCGCGATCGGGGCGGAGACCCCGTGGGGTATCGGCGCTCCGCTCAGCGAACTGCTTCCCGGCACCACCACCCGCCGGTACGCGCAGCCGGACGTGCCGGTCGACCCGACCGTCGGAGCCGACGGACGGCCGGTGGTGCTGGTCGTCCGCGACCTGCACCGGCACGACTGGATGCGTGATGCGGTGCGGCGGTCACTGGCCGCCCGCCCGGACGCGGTGGTGGTCGAGCTCGGGGTACCCACACTGGTCACCGGCACGGTGCACGTGGCCACCCACGGGGCGACCCGGGCCGCCGGGCAGGCCGTCGCCGAGCTGCTGACCGGGGCGGGCTGAGGCCCGTCCGGCCCCGGCGACAGGCGTCGGGGCCGGGCAGCCCGACGGCGGCGCGGGGCCAGGGATGACGGCCGGCCTGCGGTCAGAGCTCGTCGATCACCAGGGTGGCGTACTCGGGGTGACGGTCGATGAAGGCGGCTACGAACGAGCATCGGGGCACCGCCCGGCCGCCCCGCGCGCGAACGTGGTCCAGCGCCCGGCGAACCAGCTCGGACCCGACGCCCATGTCCCGGTACCGCGGGTCCACCACGGTGTGCGTGAAGACCAGCACCTCGCCCTGGGGCTGGTCGTACGCGGCGAACCCCGCCAGCGCGCCGTCGACCAGGATCTCGAACCGGCGCTTGGCGGGGTTGTCCTTGACCAGGCTGCTCACCCGGCCATTGTCCTCCCGGCGGCGGCCAGCCGGTCGAGTTCACCGAGCAGCCGGTCCACCTCGTCGGCGGTGTTGTAGTGGTAGATGCTGGCCCGCACCGCGCCGCCGCTGTCGCGCAGCCCCATCGCGGTGAAGTACTCGTAGGCGTAGTAGTCCCCGGCCGAGAGGCAGAATCCGGCTTCGCCCAACGCCGCCTGGGCCTGCCCCGGCGACATCCCGGCGATCCGGAAGGAGACCGTCGGCCAGCGCCGCGCCGGGGCACCCAGGACGGTGATCCCGTCCAGCCCGGCGAGCCCGGTGAGCAGCCGGTCCAGCAGCGCCTCCTCGTGGGCCCGGGCGGCGGTCAGTCCCGCCCGGAGGCGGGCCCGCCGGTCGCCGGTGGCCGCCGGGTCCAGCGCCGCCAGGTGATCGACCGCCGCGGCGACCCCGGCGAGCAGCGGGAAGCTGGGGGTGCCGTACTCGAAACGCTCCGGCACCGCGTCGGAGGAGGGGATCAGCTTCGCGGGGCGCAGCGTGCCCCAGAACTGCGGATCACCCACCATCGCCGCGAGGTGCGGCCCGGACCACTTGTACGCGCTGGTGACCAGCACGTCCGCGCCGAGTTCGGCCAGGTCGGTCGGCGCGTGCGGGACCGCGTGCACCCCGTCCACGCAGGCCAGGGCGCCGGCCGCGTGCGCGATCTTGGCGATCGCCGCGACGTCCGGAGCGGTGCCGATCGCGTTGCTGCCGGCGGTCACCGCGACCAACCGGGTCCGCTCGGTCACCAGGTCGGCGTACTGGTCGACGGGCAGGTCGCCGGTGCTCCGGTCGAACTCCGCCCACCGCACGGTCGCCCCGGCCGCCTCGGCGGCCTGCACCCAGGGGCGCACGTTCGCGTCGTGATCGAGTCGGCAGAGCACCACCTCGTCGCCGGGGCGCCAGCCGGCGCCGAGCGTACGGGCCAGGGTGAAGAGCAGCGCCGTCGCGCTCGGCCCGAGCACCACACCCGCCGGATCGCCGCCGACCAGGTCGGCCACCGCGGCCCGCGCACCGGCCACCAGTTCCAGCGCGCGCCGACCTGGAAGGAAGGCGCTGCTGCGGTTGCTGACGGCACTGCGCATCGCCCCGGCGACCGCGTCGATCACCGGCGTGGCGGTCTGGCTGCCACCGGCGCCGTCGAAGTGAACGAACCCCTCGGCCAGGGCGGGATAGGCGGCGCGGACCTTGGTGACGTCGAACGGCATGTCGCGACCCTAACGCGCGTCCGTGCCGGGCAGCCTGGCGGGCGTCTCGTACTGTCGGCGAGATGATTGACCGACCTGGTAACACCTCGCTGACCCCCGCCCGCCGCGCCGCCGGCGCACTGGCCGGCCTGGCGCTCGGCGTCGCCCTGCTGGCCGGTTGCAGCTCCGAGGGTGCCGACACCGACTGCAGCATCGCCGGTTCCTGCACGATCACCTTCCAGCGCGGCGTCGAGGCGAGCGCGAGCATCCTCGGCGTCGAGGCCACGCTCGTCGGCGCCGAAGACGACCAGGTGACCGTCGAGGTCGCCGGTGAACAGGTCACGCTCATCACCGGCCAGCAGGCCGCCGAGGTGGGCGGTCTGGCGGTCACGCTGGACAGCGTCACCGACCAGGAGGTCAAGATCCGCGTCTCGCAGGGCTCCGGCGGCTGACTCCGCCGCGGGCGGCGGTGGCGCGCCACGTTTGGCGATCATCCCCGGCGGAGATTGTGGCTGCCATGTCACTCACCCGTACCGCCGAAGCCACCGCCTCCCGCACGGCGAACAGCCGGTGGCTGGAACTGCTCACCCGGGCCGGCTTCGTCGGCTACGGGATCGTGCACCTGCTCTTCGCCTGGTTGGCGTTGCAGATCGCGTTCGGCCGGTCCGCCGCCGACGGCGACCAGTCCGGCGCGCTGCGTACCCTCGCCGCCCAGCCGCTCGGCAAGGTACTGGTCGTCGTGACCGGCGTCGGCCTGCTCGCCATGGCGATCTGGCAGGCGCTGGAGGCGGCCACCGGCCACCGCGCCGAACGTGGCCGGCAGCGCACCTGGGAACGGATCGCCTCGCTCGGGCGCACCGTGGTCTACCTCTACTTCGCGTGGACCGCGTTCAAGGTCTTCGCCGACGCCGCGTCGAACAGCGCCGACCAGCAGGAGGCGCTCACCGGCCGGATCATGGAGTCCACCGGCGGCCGGTGGCTGGTCGGCCTCGCCGGGCTGGTGCTCGCCGCGATCGGTGTCGGGCTGGTCGTCTACGGGCTGCTCAAGCGCTTCGAGAAACACCTCAGGACGGGCGAGATGAGCGCCCGCACCCGCACGTTCACCCGCCGGCTCGGGATCGCCGGATACACCGCCAAGGGGGTCGCGTACGCCATCTCCGGCCTGCTGGTGATCGTCGCCGCGGTGAACTACGACCCGGAGAAGGCCCGCGGGTTGGACGCCGCGCTGCACACGTTGCGCGAACAGTCGTACGGCTCCCTGCTGCTGACCCTGGTCGCGCTCGGTATCGCCGCGTTCGGCCTGTTCTGCTTCCTCCAGTCCCGCTACCGCCGCGTCTGACCCGGCCACACCGTGCCGGACGGCTCGCCCGTCCGGATACCGAACGTGACCGGATCAGAGGAGAACCCTGTGCAGAACTACCTGGAGATGATCGTCGCCGTGTTCGCCGCGGCGGCGATCGCTCTCTTCGTGGCCGCGGTGGTGCACCGGTCGACCCGTCGACTCGGCCGCCGGTCGAGGCTGATGACCGAACTCACCGACCACGCGCACCGTCCGTTCCAGGTGGCCGCCACCGTCGTGGCGATCCAGTTCGCGGTCCGGTTCACCACCACCTACGCGGTCGGCACCCCCTGGCGGCGGACCCTGCTGCACCTGCTGGTGCTCGCGGTCATCGCCAGCGCCGCCTGGCTGGTCGCCGCGCTGCTGGTGGTGGTGGAGGACACCGCGCTGGCACGGTTCCGGGTCGACGTGCCGGACAACCGGCACGCCCGGCGGGTACGCACGCAGGTGGTGATGCTGCGCCGGCTGACCATCGTGGTGATCGTGATCCTGACCCTCGGCGTGATGCTGATGACCGTCCCCAGTGTGCGTGGGGTGGGTGCCGGGGTGCTGACCAGCGCCGGTGTGGTCGGGGTGGTCGCGGCACTGGCCGCGCAGAGCCTGCTCGGCAACGTCTTCGCCGGGCTCCAACTCGCCTTCAGCGACGCCGTGCGGCTCGACGACGTGGTGGTCGTCGAGGGGGAGTGGGGGCGCATCGAGGAGCTGACCCTCAGCTACGTGGTCGTGCAGATCTGGGACGACCGCCGGCTGATCCTGCCGACGTCGTACTTCACCAGCACGCCGTTCCAGAACTGGACCCGTACGGAGGCGGCGGTGCTCGGGACCGCCGAGTTCGATGTGGACTGGGCGGTACCGGTACAGGCGATGCGGGAGGAGCTCCGCCGCCTGGTGGAGAGCACCGAGCTGTGGGACGGACGGGTCTGCGTGCTCCAGGTGACCGACGCGACGGGCGGCGCCGTCCGGATCCGCGCGTTGGTCAGTGCCGCGGACGCCGGCAGTCTGTGGGATCTGCGCTGCCTGGTCCGCGAGCACCTGGTCGCCTGGGTGCGCGACCAGCGCCCGACGGCGATGCCCCGGGTCCGTACGGAGCTCGGCGACGCCCGCAGCGAACTGCCCTGCCAGTGGGTGCGGCCGCGGCGCCCAGCCCGGCGGCCGACCGACGGGGAGGTCCCCGACGACGCGCGGCTCTTCGGCGGCAGCGACGACGGCGACGCGCGCAGCGAGGCGTTCGTCGGCCCCGACGAGCCCGTGGAATCGCGCCGCTGACCTGTCGGGTGCCCGCCGGTCACGTTTCCTTCCGGTGGGCGTGGGCGTTTTCCGTGTCGGGGAGGGCGGGAGCGCGAGGACCGACCCGGTCCGGGAGGTTTGACCCGGCTGCTACCGGGGACCTGCTGCCGGACGTCTCTTCGTGGTCTGGGCGGACACGCACAGGATTGACGAACGGCGACCCCGGGCATACAGCGCGGTGATGACGAAAGGAGGACAGCATGGCTGACCTGGCGAACGCCCGCACGTCCCGCAATGGGAGCGAGCCCTCCACCGCCGAGTTGGTGCAGCGGGCCACCGAGCAGCTCTCGCGCCTCGTACGGGACGAACTGGCGCTGGCCCGGGCGGAGTTGACCCAGAAGGGTAAGCACGCCGGCATCGGTCTCGGCCTCCTCGGCGGGGGCGGAGCGATGGCGTTCTACGGCCTCGGTGCGCTGGTCGTCACCGTCGGGCTGCTGCTGGACCTGGTGTTGCCCGGCTGGGCTGCCGCGTTGACCGTCGCGGTCGGTCTGTTCCTGCTCGCCGGCATCCTGGCCCTCGTGGGCAGGCAGCAGGTCAGCCGCGCCGTCCCGCCGCTTCCGGCGGCGACCGTCCGCAGCGTGAGAGCGGACGTGGACGTCCTCGCCGCGGCGGTCAAGGACAGGGGACGCTCATGACGAGCAACGGTCACGGACGGGTGGACACCGAGGCGCTGCGGGACGAGATCCGGAGAACCCGGGTCGAACTGGGCGAGACGATGGAGGCACTCGCCGCCAAGGCCGATGTCAAGGCTCGCCTGAAGGAGTCCGCCGGCCAGGCCCGGCAGCGGATGCGGGAGCAGGCCGCGTCGACCGTGGCCCGGCTGCGCGGGCAGGCGGCGGAGATCTCGGGGCTGGCCCGCGCGGACATGGCCCAGCAGGGCGAGATGATGCGGCGTAACCCCACGCCGTGGGCGGCGGTCGCGGTCGGCGCGGTCGCCGTCGTCGTCGCAGTGCTGGTCATTCAGGGGAGGCGCAGGTGAGCAAGGGCATCGGCAATGTCGCCTACAAGCCGGTCGGGGTGCTGCTCGGGATCGCTGCCGGCACCGTCGCCGGTTCGATCTTCCGGCAGGTCTGGAAGCTCACTGCGGGCGACGGCGAGGCGCCCAGCGCCACCGACGAGGACCGCGGCTGGGTCGAGATCCTCGCGGCCGCCGCACTGCAGGGCGCCATCTTCGCGATCGTACGGGCGGCTGTGGACCGTGGCGGGGCGGTGGGCGTACGCCGCCTCACCGGACGCTGGCCCGAATGATCCGTATCTTCGTGTCAGGTCCCCTTCCGCATCGACGGGAAGGGGGCCTTTCGCATGGCGGTAAGGGCCCACCCAGCGGATCTCTGACGACCGTCAGGTCACATGTCGGAGAATTTCGTCGGGTAGACTGTGCAGAGTTTTTGCGTACGTGGTTTGCTGTCCCCGCTGTTGAGAGATGGCGTGGGTTGAGAGAAGTCTCCTTCACTGGGGGCCGCCTCAGGCGCCGCTGCTCGAAAACGGCCAATCGGCCGCACGGCGTGCTCGGCCGCCAGTTTTAGAAGGAGATACACATGGCGCAGGGAACCGTGAAGTGGTTCAACGCTGACAAGGGCTTCGGCTTCATCACCGTCGACGGCGGGGGTGCTGACGTGTTCGTCCACTTCTCGGCCATCCAGAGCAGCGGCTACCGCACTCTGGAGGAGAACCAGCGGGTGGAGTTCGAGATCGCTCAGGGCCAGAAGGGCCCGCAGGCTGAGCAGGTCCGCCCCCTCTGAGCAGCGTTGACCGGCAACTGAACGGTCAACAGTCTGATCCGTTCACGGATCAACAGTGAGACCCCGCGTCCCGCCCGGGACGTGGGGTCTTCCGTTTCCATCGCCGCCCGAGCCGGGCGGCTCGGGCGGGGTCAGGGGCGCCGGCGGCGGGCGCGCAGGCCGAACCAGATCCCCACGAGGCCGGCCAGTGACACCACCGGCCCGGCGACCACCCAGATCCGTTCGCCCGTCATCACACTGCCCTCGACGTAGCCCAGCCCCTGGACGGTCCAGACGGCGCCGATCACCAGCGCCAACAGGCCGAGGGTCAGCAGGAACCAGCCCCTCATCGGGTACCCCCTTCCCGGCGCCGCAGGCCCACCGGTCGGCGGTGGGCCCCTGGCGTGGTCCGCCGGCGGTCGGGTCCAGCATCCCCGCAAGCGACGGCGGGGGCGAGGACCCGACTCGCGCGGGTCACCACCGATTGTGGATCTGCGGGCGGATCAGCTCGTCGTAGACGTCCCGGACCCCGTCGAGTTGCTCGGCGGACAGCGGCGGCAGCCCGGCCGCCTCGACGTTGCGCCGGGCCTGCTCGGTGTTGCGCGCGCCGGGAATGACCACGGTGACTCCGGGCTGGTCCACCACCCAGCGCAGCGCGAACTGGGCCATGCTGCTCTCGGGGCCGACCAGCGGCGCGAGCCGGCGTACGGCCGCCAGCCCCAGTTCGAAGTCGACACCGGAGAACGTCTCGCCGACGTCGAACGACTCGCCGTGCCGGTTGTAGGTGCGGTGGTCGTCCGGGCCGAAGGTGGTGTGCTCGTCGTACCGGCCGGAGAGCAGTCCGCTGGCCAGCGGTACGCGGGCGATGATGCCGACCCCGGCGGCGGCCGCGGCGGGCAGCACCCGTTCGAGGGGCTTGTGCCGGAGCGCGTTGAGGATGATCTGGACGCTCGCCACACCGGGCCGGGCGATCGCGGTGAGCGCCTGGTCGCAGGTCTCCACACTCACCCCGTACGCGCCGATGGCGCCTTCGGCGACCAGCGTGTCCAGTGCGTCGAAGACCGCGTCGTCGGCGAAGACGGCGGTGGGCGGGCAGTGCAGCTGGACGAGGTCCAGAGTGTCCATACCGAGGTTGGCCCGGGAGCGGTCGGTCCACTCGCGGAAGTGCGCCAGGGTGTACGCCTCCGGCCGCTGCTCGACCCGGCGGCCCATCTTGGTGGCGACGGTCAGTCCGGCGTCGGGGCGTGCCCGCAGGAAGCGGCCGATGAGCTGCTCGCTGCGGCCGTCGCCGTAGACGTCCGCGGTGTCGAGGAAGGTGACGCCGGTGTCGACCGCGGCGCTCAGGACCGCCATCGCGTCGTCCTCGGTGACCGTGCCCCAGTCGGCGCCGAGTTGCCAGGCGCCGAGGCCGACGACGCCGACGGTCCGACCGAGTCGGGGGAAGGTGCGCTGCTCCATGCCGACGAGCCTAGTGAGCGGCTTGCCGGGTCGGGCACCGGCCCGTACCGTAAAAAAGACGAACGTACGGTTTGGGAGGCGCCATGTGGGATCCAGCCGCGTATCTGCGTTACGGCGACGAGCGGTCTCGACCCTTCTACGACCTGGTCGCCCGGATCCCGGCCCGCCGGCCGCGCACGGTGGTCGACCTCGGCTGCGGCCCCGGTCAGCTCACCGCCACCCTGGCGCAGCGCTGGCCGGCGAGCCGGGTGATCGGCCTGGACTCGTCGCCGGAGATGATCGAGCGGGCGGGCGAGCTGGGCGCGCCCGTCGAGTTCGGCGTCGCTGACGTACGCGACTGGCGACCCACGCCCGAGGTCGACGTGGTGATCAGCAACGCGGTGCTCCAGTGGGTGCCCGGGCACCAGGACCTGCTCCGGAGCTGGGCG
The DNA here is from genome assembly GCF_040606825.1 of Micromonospora sp. NPDC005367. Lineage (NCBI taxonomy): Bacteria > Bacillati > Actinomycetota > Actinomycetes > Micromonosporales > Micromonosporaceae > Micromonospora > Micromonospora sp. NPDC005367. The sequence goes on from NZ_JBEXFP010000021.1 coordinate 65,654, forward strand.
CGGCAGCTGCCGGCCGGGGCCTGGCTGGCGACGCAGGTGCCGGGGAACTTCGACGGCCCGTCACACCGGGCGCTGCGCGAGGTCGCCGGGCGTCCGGCCTGGCGCGAGACGTTGCTCCCGCTGCTGCGGGAGGCTCCGGTCGACGACCCCGCCGACTACGCGGCGCTGCTGACCGGCGCGGGCTGCGCGGTGGACGCCTGGGAAACTACCTACGTGCACCTGCTCCCGGCCGACGTCGACGCCGCGCATCCCGTGCTCTCCTGGATGGAAGGCACCGCGCTGCGCCCGGTCCGCGCGGCCCTCTCGCCGGGCCGGTGGGCCGACTTCCGCGCCGAGCTGGAGGTACGCCTCGCCGAGGCGTACCCGATCCGTCAGGGGCAGGTGTACTTCCCGTTCCGCCGCGTCTTCGTCGTCGCCCACACCGGCGCCCGTGCCGAGGAGAACCTGTGACCGACCTGTCCGCCTTCATCGCCGGAATGCCCAAGGTGGAGCTGCACGTGCATCACGTGGGCTCCGCATCCCCTCGGATCGTCGCCGAGCTGGCCGCCCGCCACGAGGGGCGCAGCCCGGTGCCGGCCGACCCGGCGAAGCTGGTCGACTACTTCGAGTTCCGCGACTTCGCCCACTTCATCGAGGTCTACCTCAGCGTCGTCGACCTGATCCGTGACCAGGAGGACGTCTGGATCCTCACCCACGAGGTGGCCCGGGAACTGGCCCGCCAGCAGGTCCGGTACGCCGAGCTGACCATCACGCCGTACTCGCACGTCCGGCGGGGCATCCCCGCTCCGGCGTTCTGCGAGGCGATCGAGGATGCCCGCAAGCGGGCCGAGGCCGACTTCGGCATCGAGTTGCGCTGGTGCTTCGACATCCCCGGCGAAGCCGGCCTGGAATCCGCCGAGGAGACGCTGCGCATCGCCCTCGAGGAACGCCCGGACGGGCTGACCAGCTTCGGCCTGGGTGGTCCGGAGATCGGCGTACCCCGGCCACAGTTCAAGCCGTACTTCGACCAGGCCCGTGCGGCCGGGCTGCGTTCGGTGCCGCACGCCGGGGAGACCACCGGCCCGCAGACCATCTGGGACGCGCTGCGTGACCTCGGCGCGGAGCGGATCGGGCACGGCATCGCCGCCACCCAGGACCCGGAACTCATGGCGTACCTGGCCGAGCACCGGATCGCCATGGAGGTCTGCCCCACCTCGAACCTGCGCACCCGAGCGGTCGCCGACCTCGCCGAGCACCCGCTGCCACGGCTCGTCGAGGCGGGGCTGCTGGTCACCATCAACTCGGACGACCCGCCGATGTTCGGCACCACCCTCAACGACGAGTACGCCATGGCGGCCGGACTGCTGGGCGTCGGCGCGGAGGGGATCGCCGGGCTGGCCCGGGACGCGGTGACCGCCTCGTTCCTGGACCCGGCCGGCAAGCAGCGCATCATCGGCGAGATCGACGCGTACCTGGCGACCGCCGAGCGCTGAGCGGGCCTCGCGGGTGCTGATCCGGGGTCGGCGGTGGGAAGGGCGCGCGGCGGGAGTAGGTGTGGGGGGACCGATTCTCCCGCCGCGCGCACGGCCCCACCGGAGGAGTGGGTGCGCGAATGCGCCCCCCGGTGGAACTGATGGGTTCGTACGAGATCCTGTCAGGTCGCGGCCGGACAGACGCCGCCGTTAAGCCGGATCTAAGGAAGACTTGCGCCGCCGCACAGCCGGCCGCGACCCGGCGACCGTGCCCCAAGACCCTCGCCGCGCGGCGCGCGGGCGCTGCGGTGCGCCGTAGCTCCGCTCACCGAGCGGCGATCGGGGGAGTTCCGACGCTGCGGCGCGCCTTATTTCCCCTCACGCAGGTCAAGGCGGTGGTGCGTCGGTGGGTGCAGAGCAAAGCGTCCGAAGCGATGTGGGTGAGGCGCAGCCGCCGTCAGGGAGAGTGCGAGCACTTCTGTAGTCGCCAGTCGTCAGTCGGCCGGTCGGCGCTCAGTGATCCGGCGGGCGCTGCCGGGGCCAGGGGCGGCGGCCGGAGCTCTTCTGGTCGCGGGCCTCCCGTGCCATCCGGCCGACGAGCCCGAACCGGTTGACCTGCCGGGGCGTCGCCTCCGGGTCGGCGAGCAGCATCACCACGCTCGCCCCGCCCAGCTGCGCCCGGTCGATGCTCACCGAGCCGTTCGCCTGCGTCGCCACCCGCTTGGCGATGTCCAGCCCCAGACCGGTGGAGCCCCGGTCGCTGGCGCCGCGACGCAACGCCCGGTCGGGGTCAGGGATGCCCGGGCCGGCGTCGTCGATGCGGATCGCCACGTACCCGTCGCGCCGGGAGACGGCCACCTCGAACGCGGTGCCCTGCGGGGTGTAGCGGAACACGTTCCCGATCACCGCGTCCAGCGCGGCGGCCAGCTCCGCACGCGGCACCGGCGCCGGGATCCGCAGCTGCGCCCCGCTCACCCGGTGCGGACGGTTCTGGTCGCCGGCGAGCGCCGACCAAAACACCATCCGGTCCCGAACCACCTCGCTGACGTCGCACATCGCCGGCCCGGCGTCGTGGGTGACCGCCTTGCGCGTGGTCTTGATCAGTACGTCGATCTCGCCCTCGAGCGTGACGATCGCCTGACGGATCCGCCGGATGCCACGCCGGTGGTCCAGCTCGGCCTGGCTGAACGTGCCGACACTCGTGTCGTCCGACTCCAGCGCCTCCGCGTCGAGCCGGAGCACGGTCAGGGGCGTACGCAGCCGGTGTGACAGGTCGGCGACGAGTTCCCGCTCGTCGGTACGGGCCGCGTCGAGGCGCTCGGCCATCTGATTGAACGCGTGCCCGGCCTCGGCCAACTCCCGCGGGCCGGTCGGCTCCACCCGCGCCGCGAGGTCGCCGTCGCCGATCGCGAGCGCCCCGTCGATGAGGCCCCGGGTGGCGTACGCGGTACGGATGGCGACCCGGTCGACCACCACGACCGCCGAGCCGACCAGGGCCAGGGCGACCGCGCCGAGCAGGAGCAGCCTGGTGCCGGATCCCCGGCTCATCGCCCTGTCGGGAACGAAGACCTCGACGACCGCGATCCGGTCACCCAGCACCACCGGGTCGAGCCGGGCGGCGCCGCCGGGCACGTCCACGACGAGCGACCGTCGCTGCGCGCGGGCCCGGTCGAGGGCGGCGGGCGTGGCCCGGCCGGCGTCGCCGTCGTCACCGAGGCCGTGCACCACCGGACGCGTGGCCGCGTCACCGCCGCTGGCGGCCACCGCCCGCTCGATCACCGCGGGGTCGGTGCTGACCGCCAACGCCCCCGTGACCAGCGCGCTGCGCCGGGCCGCGTCGGCGATCGCCTCCGCACGGACCCGGTCACCGAGGCTGACCGCGAGCGGCACCAGGAACGCGAGCGCCACCAGGGCGCAGACGGCGGCCGTGAGCAGGGTCAGCGTGACTCTCAGTCCGGCGCCACCAGCCGGAAGCCGACCCCCCGCACGGTGCGCAGGTAGCGCGGCTTCGCCGCGGACTCGCCCATTTTGCGGCGCAGCCAGTACAGGTGAACGTCGATGGTCTGATCCTCGCCGACCGACGGCTGCCGCCATACCTCCTCCAAGAGTTCCCGCCGGGACACTACCCGCCCGGGACGTGCGGCGAGATACGCCAGCAGGTCGAATTCCTTGCGGGTCAGTGCCAGGGGTTCCCCGTCGAGGTGTGCGCTGCGCTCACCGACGTCCATCCGCAGCCCGCCGACCTCGTGCACGGCCGGCCGGACGGTACGGCTGGCCCGGCCGGCCCGGCGCAGCACCGTGGTGATCCGGGCGTCGAGGTGAGCGCCGGTGAACGGTTTGACCATGTAATCGTCGGCGCCCGCACGGAGCAGCCGCACCACGGACTGCTCGTCGTCGCGGGCGGTGGCGATGATGATCGGCACGTCGGTGATGCCGCGCAGCATCCGCAGCGCGTCCGAGCCGTCCAGGTCGGGCAGGCCGAGGTCGAGGACCACCAGGTCGGGGGTCTCCGCGGCGACCCGGCGCAGTGCGTCCAGCGCCGTGCCGACCGCGTGCACGGCGTGCCCCCGATCGGCGAGGGACCGCAGCATCGCGCCGCGTACGACGTGATCGTCTTCGACCAGGAGGACGGTGGCCACGCACAGACGGTACTTGGCGTGGCAAGTTGATCGCGTTGCGGCGCACCTGGGAACCGGGCAAGCTGGTACAACGATGTCCTTCACGCTCTTCGCCGACGCCCGACTGGCGCTCGCCCGGGACAGCCTCACCGGCCTCTCCGTCGGCGACGCGCTCGGTTCGCAGTTCTTCGTCCCCGGCCGGCAGCCGGCGGATCTGCTCGCCGGGCGCCTCCCGCCGACCCCGTGGGAGTGGACCGACGACACCGAGATGGCCTGCTCGGTGCTGGCGGAACTGGTCGAGTCGGGCCGGATCGACCGGGACCGGCTGGCGCTCGCCTTCGCCGAGCGCGCCGAGCCGTACCGGGGGTACGGGCCCGGCGCGGTGACGATCCTGCGGTTGATCCGCACCGGCACGCCGTGGCCGGTCGCCGCCGCGTCGGCGTTCGACGGGCAGGGCTCCTGCGGCAACGGGGCGGCCATGCGGGTCGCGCCGTTGGGCGCGTACTTCGCGGACTCGACCGGCCGCGCGGCGGCCCAGGCCCGCGCGTCGGCCGAGGTGACGCACGCGCACCCGGAGGGGATCGCCGGAGCGGTCGCCGTGGCCGTCGCCGCCGCACTGGCCGCGCGGGGCCGGTTGGACGGGGACCGGCCCACCGCGCATCGTCTCCTCGCCGGAGTGGCCACCGCCCTGGACCCGGCCACCGAGGTGCACCGTCGGCTGCGCCGCGCGGCCGACCTGCTCGGCCATCCGCTGCCGCGGGTCGTCGGGGCGCTCGGCAACGGCGCCCGGGTCACCGCGCAGGACACCGTGGCCTTCACGCTCTGGGTGGCCGCCACGCACCTGGAGGACTACCCAGCCGCGATCCGCGCCTGCGTGGCGGCAGGCGGGGACGTGGACACCACCGCGGCGATCGTGGGCGGGATCGTGGCCGCCTTCGCCGGGGTGGGCACCCCGGGCGGCGTACCCACCGACTGGCTGGCCGCCCGCGAACCCCTCCCCGACTGGCTCAGTTCTTGACCTACTCGGCTTCAGTGAGATCGGGGTGTCCCAGGCATGCGGTCAGCCCGACCTACCTGAACTCGAGTGGATCAACTTGAGGGTGGGACCGGACCGGTGCTGGGCGCTCCCAGAGCGGCGGCGCCAGCGGCTCGCGAACCAGCCGAGCGTAGTGCCGACGCCGAGCCCCGCGAGCAGGCCCGCCGCCAGCAGCGCGTCGGCGTTGCCACCCGCCCACCCGGCCGCGTCCCCGAACCCGTCCGCCCCGGCCGCACCCGCCCCGCCGGTCCGCTTGCCGGCCGTATCCGCCCCGCCGGGCTGCTCGCCGGCTGCTCCCGGGCCGCCGGACCCGCTCGTGCCGGCGCCTCCCGACGCCGCGCTGGGCGTCGCCGCCGCACCGCCGTGACCCGCGTGCCCGTAACCCCCGCCCACCGCGGCCGGGAGCAGGGTGAGTCGCGGGGCCGGGTGCGCGCCGGTCGGGCCGGTCCAGCGCACGACGATGCCGTCGGCGTAGGTCTGCCGCAGCCGTGGCCAGGGCGGCGAGTGTCGCCGCGCCTCGGTGGCCTCGGGTCTTCGCCATCTCGCGTCCCCATCCCTGTCGAGTCGGCCGGGAGTGGATCCCGGCCGCATCCGGTAGTTCGGCTCCCGACGGCGAAAGGTTCAACGCGGGTGCCCGCAACTGGGCAGTTGCCTCGGCTGAGGCGTCGGCGGTCGGGGCGCAAGGGGGGACCGATAGCATCGGCGGGGGCCGTACCGGCCCGTTCTGTGCCGTCTGCTGCGAGGAGTCACCGTGTCCGCACCCCGTACCCCCGCCGTGGCCGACCCCGTCGTCGTCGCCGCCGGGACGACGGCGGCCGACGCGGTGGCCGCGGCCGAGCTGCCCATGACCGGCCCGAAGGCGATCGTGGTGGTCCGCGATCCCGAGGGCCGCCTGCACGACCTGGACTGGCGTCCGGCGACCGACATCGCGGTCGAGCCGGTCAGCATCGACTCGCCGGACGGGTTGAACGTGCTGCGCCACTCGACCGCGCACGTGCTCGCGCAGGCCGTGCAGGACGTCTTCCCCGAGGCGAAGCTCGGCATCGGCCCGCCGATCGAGAACGGCTTCTACTACGACTTCGCGGTGGAGAAGCCGTTCCAGCCGGACGACCTGGCGAAGCTCGAGAAGCGGATGCAGGAGATCATCAAGTCCGGCCAGCGGTTCCGGCGGCGCCGGTTCGCCAGCCTGGACGAGGCGCGGGCCGAGCTGGTGAACGAGCCGTTCAAGCTCGAGCTGATCGACATCAAGGGTGAGGGGCTGGACTCCTCCGAGGTGATGGAGGTCGGCGGTGGCGAGCTGACGATCTACGACAACCTCGCGGCGAACGAGGAGAAGGTCTGCTGGTCGGACCTGTGCCGCGGCCCGCACCTGCCGAACACCCGGCTCATCGGGGCGTTCAAGCTGATGCGCTCGGCCGCCGCGTACTGGCGCGGGTCGGAGAAGAACCCGCAGCTACAGCGGGTCTACGGCACCGCGTGGCCGACCCGGGACCAGCTGAAGGCGTACCTGAAGTTGCTGGAGGAGGCCGCCCGGCGCGACCACCGCAAGCTCGGCGCGGACCTCGACCTGTTCAGCTTCCCGGACGAGATCGGCTCGGGCCTGGCCGTCTTCCACCCCAAGGGCGGCATCATCCGCCGGGAGATGGAGAACTACTCGCGCCGCCGACACGAGGCCGCGGGGTACGAGTTCGTCAACACCCCGCACATCACCAAGGCCAACCTCTTCGAGACCTCCGGTCACCTGCCGTACTACGCGGACACCATGTTTCCGCCCATGCAGCTGGAGGGCGCGGACTACTACCTCAAGGCCATGAACTGCCCGATGCACAACCTGATCTTCAGGGCGCGCGGGCGGTCCTACCGGGAGCTGCCGCTGCGGCTGTTCGAGTTCGGCACGGTCTACCGGTACGAGAAGTCCGGCGTGGTGCACGGCCTGACCCGGGTACGCGGGCTCACCCAGGACGACTCGCACATCTACTGCACCCGGGAGCAGATGCCCGGGGAACTCACCACGCTGCTCACCTTCGTGCTGGACCTGCTGCGCGACTACGGCCTCGACGATTTCTACCTGGAGCTGTCCACCCGGGACGACTCGCCGAAGTTCATCGGCAGCGACGAGGACTGGGCCGAGGCCACCGAGGCGCTGCGTACCGCCGCCGAGCAGTCCGGTCTCGAGCTGGTGCCCGACCCGGGTGGCGCGGCCTTCTACGGCCCGAAGATCTCGGTGCAGGCGAAGGACGCCATCGGCCGGACCTGGCAGATGTCGACCATCCAGGTCGACTTCAACCAGCCGGAGCGGTTCGGGCTGGAATACCAGGCCGCCGACGGCACCCGGCAGCGGCCGGTGATGATCCACCGAGCGCTCTTCGGTTCGATCGAGCGGTTCTTCGGGGTGCTCACCGAGCACTACGCGGGCGCGTTCCCGGCCTGGCTGGCACCGGTGCAGGTGGTCGGCATCCCGATCCGTGAGGACCACACCGACTACCTGCACGGCTTCGTGGCCGCGCTGCGCGCCGAGGGGATCCGTGCCCAGGTCGACGCGGGCGACGATCGGATGCAGAAGAAGATCCGTACCGCGCAGCAGCAGAAGATCCCGTTCATGGTGATCGCCGGCGACGACGACGTGGCCGCCGGCACCGTGTCGTTCCGCTACCGGGACGGGTCACAGCGCAACGGCGTGCCGATCTCGGAGGCGGTGGCGCACGTGCTGGACGTGGTCGGCTCCCGTACCAACATCGGCCCCTCCGCGCAGATGTAGGGGCCAGGCACGGGCCGCGGGGCGTTCGCGCGGGCTGCGGGGCGTTCGCGCCGGTCATGATCGTGCACGATCCGGGAAGTAGTGCCTCCGCCGCGGCAGGAGGCCACTACTTCCGTGTTCGAGCGCGATCTTCCGCGTGCCCACAAGCCGACGGCGGGTACCTGGGACGCACCCGTCGCCGGCGCCCGGAGAGTCCGTAGGATCGCGCCTGTGACTGGGGCGGAACGGCACACGGACAGCGATGGAATGGCCGACGGTCTGGAGCGGCTCTGGACGCCGCACCGGATGACGTACATCTCGGGCGACGACCGCCCCGACGAGGGCTACGAGAAGCCGAGCGGCTGCCCGTTCTGTCGGGCGCCGCAGGCGCCGCCGGAGGAGAACCTCGTCGTGGCACGGGGCGAACGCGTGTACGCGGTACTCAACCTCTACCCGTACAACCCGGGCCACCTGCTGGTCTGCCCGTACCGGCACGTGGCCGACTACACCGAGCTGGACGAGGCGGAGACCGCGGAGCTGGGCGCGTTCACCCAGACCGCGATGCGGGTGGTCCGCAAGGTCAGCAACGCGCACGGGTTCAACCTGGGCATGAACCAGGGCGGAGTGGCAGGTGCCGGCATCGCCGCACACCTGCATCAACACGTGGTGCCACGCTGGGGCGGCGACGCGAACTTCATGCCGGTGATCGGGCGTACCAAGGTTCTCCCGCAGCTGCTCGGCGACACCCGCGAGCTGTTCGCCCGCGTCTGGCCGTCCTGACGGCACCGCTCTGCGTCCGGCCGGGCCCGCCGGGCAGCGCCGCGCGACTGCCCCACAGCTCGCCCCGCCGGGCCCGCCGGGCAGCGCCGGGCCCGCCGGGTGACTGCCCCACAGCGCCGGTCAGTTGCCCCGCAGCGCGGTGACGAGTTCCGGCCAGCCCGCCACCCGCCGTACCTGGGGCAGGTGGGCGACGTGCGCGGCCACCTCGGCGGGCCGGGGGCGGAACAGGAAGCGGTGCGGCACCGAGTCGAGGTAGCCGAGCACCTCCAGCCGGTCGTCGACGAAGTGGGTCAGCCCGAGCCGCCGGGCGATGGGCGCCTTGGCCGGTCGGGTACGGCAGAAATGCACCCGCTGCACGGGGATCCCGGTGCGGGTGTGGAAGTCGTGGTGCGCCAGCCATTCGAGGGTCCGCCGCTCGGTGGCCTCGCCGCACTTGCTCACCAGGTGCACCTCGTCGAAGCCGTCGGCCAGTGCGGCCAGGGCGTCGACGGCCCCCACGACCTCTGGCGTACGCAGGTAGTGGTCGCCGAAGAACGAGGTGTCCGCGTCGTCGTCGGCCGGTTGGATGATCACGCCGCCGATGTCCACCCCGAGCCGTCGCATGCGGCCGATCATGCCGCAGGAACGGTGGCTGGGGCAGCGCCATCTTTCCGGCCGCACACGTCGTCGCCCTTCGGGCCCTGCCGCAACCGGTTCTCCCGCGCGTCCCGGCATCTCGGACTCCGCCAAACACTCCGGGCAGGCGCCCGCGACAGCGAATATGGCCCCTTGTTGTGTTCGATCGCGCTCGAGGTGGCACGATCTGCCGGTGGCAGTCACGACGCGGACGTTGGGGCGCAGCGGCATCGAGGTCAGCGCGCTGGGGATGGGCTGCTGGGCGATCGCCGGCCCGTGGATGGAAGGCTCCCAACCACTCGGCTGGGGTGCCGTCGACGACGACGAGTCGATCCGGGCGGTCCGCCGGGCGCTCGACCTGGGCGTCACCCTGTTCGACACCGCCGACACGTACGGGGCGGGGCACGGCGAGCGGATCCTCGGGCGCGGGCTGGCCGGTCGCCGCGACGAGGCGGTGATCGCCACCAAATGGGGCTACACCTTCGACGAGGCCACCCGGCAGGCGACGGGGGAGGACGCCTCGCCCGGGTACCTGCGCCGGGCGGTCACCGACTCGCTGCGCCGGCTGGGCACGGACCGGATCGACCTGTACCAGCTGCACCTGGCCGATCTGCCGGTGCCGCGCGCCGAGGCCCTCATCGGCACGCTGGAGGAGATGGTCGCCGAGGGGCTGATCCGGGCGTACGGCTGGAGCACCGACCGGGCCGACCGCGCCGAGACGTTCGGCCACTCGGCTCCCGGCGCGACGGCCGTGCAGCACTCCCTCTCGGTGCTCCGGGACGCCCCCGAGCTGCTGCTCGTCTGCGAGAAGTACGACCTGGTCAGCATCAACCGTGGGCCGCTCGGGATGGGGCTGCTCACCGGCAAGTACACGGCCACCTCCACGCTGCCCCGCGACGACGTACGCGGACTCGCCCCGGGCTGGCTGGAGTGGTTCCGTGGCGGCCGGCCGGCGCCGGAGTGGCTGCGCCGGGTGGCGGCGGTACGCGACACGCTGACCGCCGACGGGCGCACCCTGGCGCAGGGCGCGCTCGGCTGGATCTGGGCGCGCAGCGGGCGGACCGTTCCGATCCCCGGCTGCCGTACCGTCGCCCAGGTGGAGGAGAACGCGGCGGCCCTGCACCACGGTCCGCTCGCGCCGGACCAGTTCGCCGAGGTGGAACGTCAGCTCGCCGCGCTGCGCCGCGCGGCCCTCCGGCACGCCGATCACCCCGGCTGGCCCAGCCCCACCACCCCCGCCACCCACCCCTGACCCCACGCCGTCCCACCCGGAACCCCGCCGGGGTTTCGCCCGGCCACGGGTGCACGAAACGACACGGGTTCACGGAACGAGTGGCCGTCCCAGCGGAAACGGCCACTCGTCGCGTGCACCGGGCCCCGCGCCCGGGGCATGGGTTACGAGGTGGGGTGTTCCTTGCGGATCTGGTCGGCCAGGTGCGCGGGCATGGGGTCGTAGCGGACGAAGCTGCGCCGGAAGGTGCCGGTGCCGGCGGTCATCGAGCGCAGCTCCACGGCGTAGCGGAGCAGTTCGGTGGCGGGGACCTCGGCGCGGACCACGGTCCGTCCCTCGCTGTCCGGATCCGACTCGGTGCCGAGCACCCGGCCGCGCCGCCCGGAGAGATCACCCATCACCGCGCCGACGGAGGAGTCGGGCACCCGGATGGTCACCTCGTCCACCGGTTCCAGCAGGGCCGGCTGCCCCTTCTCGGCCGCGTCCCGCAGGGCCAGCGCCCCGGCGGTCTGGAACGCGGCGTCCGAGGAGTCGACGCTGTGCGCCTTGCCGTCGAAGAGGGTGACCCGCACGTCCACCACCGGGTAACCGGCGACCAGGCCCCGTTCCATCTGGGCCCGGACACCCTTCTCCACCGACGGGATGTAGTTGTGCGGCACCGCCCCGCCGACCACCTGGTCCACGAACTCGAAGCCGGCACCGCGGGGCAGCGGCTCGACCTCGATGTCGCAGACGGCGTACTGGCCGTGGCCGCCGGACTGCTTGACGTGCCGGCCGTGCCCCCTGGCCGCGTTGGTGAACGTCTCCCGCAGCGCCACCCGCACCGGTTCGGTGTCCAGCTCGACGCCGCCGGCGCGCAACCGGTCGAGCACCACGTCGGCGTGCGCCTCGCCCATGCACCAGAGCACGAGCTGGTGCGTCTCGGCGTTGCGCTCCAGCCGCAGCGTGGGGTCGCCGGCGATCAGGCGGGACAGGTTGCGGGCCAGGGCGTCCTCGTCCGACCGGCTCTTCGCCGCGATGGCCACCGGCAGCAGCGGCTCGGGCATCTCCCAGGGCGCGATGAGCAGCGGGGTCTCCTTGGTGGAGATCGTGTCGCCGGTCTCCGCGCTGCCCGACTTGGTGATCGCGCAGATGTCCCCGGCGACGCAGGCGGCCACCTCACGCAGGGCGGAGCCGAGCGGGGTGTAGATGTGCCCCACCCGCTCGTCGGAGTCGTGGTCGGGGTGCCCGCGCTCGGCGAGGCCGTGCCCCGAGACGTGCACGGTCTGCTCGGGCCGCAGGGTGCCCGAGAAGACCCGCACCAGGGAGACCCGCCCGACGTGCCGGTCGATCGTGGTCTTGACGACCTCGGCGACCAGCGGTCCGTCCGGGTCGCAGGCGAGCGGCGGATGCGGTGAGCCGTCCACGCCGGTCACCACGGGCGGCTCGTGTTCCAGCGGCGACGGGAAGGCGGCGGTGAGCACCTCCAGCAGGGTGTCCAGCCCGACGCCGGTCTCGGCGCACACCGGCACCACGGGGTAGAAGTGGCCCCGGGCGACGGCCCTCTCCAGGTCGTCGATGAGCACGTCGGTGCCGATCTCCTCGCCCTCGAGGTACCGGTCCATGAGCGACTCGTCCTCGCTCTCCGCGATGATCCCCTCGATGAGCTCGTCGCGCGGCTCGACGATGGCGGGCAGGTGCTGCGGGTCCGGCTGCCGGATCTCGGCGGGCAACCCGCCGGTGTAGTCGAAGACCCGGCGGGTGATCAGGCTGAGCAGGCCGACTGTCGACACCCCGTCGTCGCCGAGCATCGGCAGGTAGAGCGGGAGCACGTTGTCGCCGAAGACACGCTGGCAGAGCGCCACCGCCTCGTCGAAGTCGGCGCGCGGGTGGTCCAGCCGGGAGACGGCGACCGCCCGGGGCATGTCCACGGCGGCGCACTCCTCCCACAGCGCGGCCGTGGCCGCGTCCATCCCGTCGACCGCGGAGACGACGAAGAGCGCGGCGTCGGCGGCCCGCAGCCCGGCCCGCAGCTCGCCCACGAAGTCGGCGTAGCCGGGGGTGTCCAGGAGGTTGACCTTGATGCCGTCGTGCAGCAGCGGCGCGCAGGTCAGGCTCACCGACCGCTGCTGGCGTACGGCGGCGGGGTCGTGGTCGCAGACGGTCGTGCCGTCGGTGACCGCCCCGGCGCGACCGATCGTGCCGCTCGCCCTGAGCAGCGCCTCGACCAGGGTCGTCTTGCCGACGCCGGAATGCCCGACGAGCACGACGTTGCGAACCCTGCCGGGCTCGGTCACCACCGGCACGACGCCGGTGACACCCTTCTCCTGACTCTTCTGCGCCATTGGGCGCACCTCCCTCAGCCGGTGGTGGTGGCGAACCGCCGCGCGTAACGGGACAGCGGCCCGGGGCGGGTGCGCGGCGATATCCTCCGGTGGACTGCTGCACAGCGAGAACTCGGACGGGTGGGCAGGTGAGCTGGGTCACCTTCCTGACCCGATCAGACACCCGTTCCGGGGCGCGCACAAGCTTTCGCCGCGCCGCCGCGCTGACCGGCCGTATCGCCGTACCTGGGTGGACCGTTATCGTGGGACCGCCATGGCGAAGATCTTCCAAGTGTCGGCCCGCGCGGGGATGACCCGCGTCGTCGAGCCGCTCGCACGCGGCCTGCTTCGAGCGGGCGTCACCCCCAATGCGGTCACCGTGACCGGCACCGTCGGCGTGCTGGTCGGCGCGCTCGGCTTCGGCGCCCGCGGTGACCTGGTCGCCGGCGCGCTGATCGTCACGGTCTTCGCGCTCACCGACCTCCTCGACGGCACGATGGCCCGGATGAGCGGCGGCTCGACCCGGTTCGGCGCCTTCCTCGATTCGAGCATGGACCGGATCGCCGACAGCGCCGTCTTCGGCGCGGTCGCGTACTGGCTGGCCACCGAGGGCGACCACGCCGGCGTGGCGGCGGCGTTGCTCTGCCTGGCGGCCGGCAGCATCGTCTCGTACGTCAAGGCCCGAGCCGAGGGACTCGGCATGACCAGCAACGTGGGCATCGCCGAGCGCACCGAGCGGCTGCTGATCGTCGGGGTCGGCGGCCTGCTCACCGGCCTCGGCGTGCCGATGGCGTTGCAGATCGCGCTCTGGCTGCTCGCCGCCGTGTCGATCTTTACCGTGGGGCAGCGCATGCGGCACGTGTACCGGCAGGCCCGGCAGCTTCCCGCACCGGGTGCGAACGGGTGAATCTCACCGAGCTCGGGTACGTCGCGGGCTGGCGGGTCGTTCGCGCGTTGCCGCGGCCCGTCGTGGCTGCGGCGTTCCGGGCCGGCGCGGACCGCGCGTCCCGAAAGGGCGGCGCGGGTACGACCCGACTGCGGGCCAACCTGCGCCGGGTGGTCGGGCCGGAGCTGCCCGAGGCCGAGCTCGACGACCTGGTCAAGCGGGGCATGCGTTCGTACGCCCGCTACTGGATGGAGGCGTTCCGGCTGCCGTCGCTGAGCCGCGAGCAGGTCCTGGCCACCTTCCAGCTGGACGGTGCGGAGGAACTCGCGGCGGCCGTGGCGGCCGGCACCGGTGCGGTGATCGCGCTGCCGCACGCCGGCAACTGGGACGCCGCGGGCGCCTGGGTCGCCGCCAACGGCTGGCCGATCACCACCGTCGCCGAGCGACTCGAGTCGGACGGCGTCTACGGGCGGTTCCTGGCCTTCCGCAGGGGCCTGGGCATGGAGATCCTGCCCAACCGCGGCGGCGAGCGTCCCGCGTTCGACGTGCTGGTCGACCGGCTGCACGCCGGCGCGGTGGTGCCGCTGCTGGCCGACCGGGACCTCTCCGCGCGCGGGGTGGAGGTCGACTTCTTCGGCGCCCGTACCCGCATGCCCGCCGGGCCGGCCCTGCTGGCCCTGCGCACCGGGGCGCCGCTCTACGTGGCCTCCCTCTGGTACGAGCCCGATCGGGCGCACGCGGCGCTCGTGGGCCCGATCGCCGTGCCCGGTGCCGAGGACGGCCCGCTCGACCAGCGGGTCCGGACGCTCACCCAGCGCGTCGCCGACGAGTTCGCCGTGGGCATCGCCCGCCATCCGGAGGACTGGCACATGCTGCAACGCATGTGGCTCGACCAGCGGAGCGCGGTAGGCCCGGACAGCGGGCGATGACGTTGCGGATCGGCATCGTGTGCCCGTACTCCTTCGACATCCCGGGTGGGGTGCAGAACCACGTCATGGACCTCGCCGAGGCGCTGATCGCCCTCGGCCACGAGGTCAGCGTGCTCGCCCCGGCCGACGAGGACTCGCCGCTGCCGTCGTACGTCGTGCCGGCCGGCCGGGCGGTTCCCCTGCCGTACAACGGTTCGGTGGCCCGGATCGCGTTCGGCCCGGTGTCCACCGCCCGGGTACGGCGCTGGATCACCCGTGGCGACTTCGACGTGCTGCACGTCCACGAACCGCTGACGTTGAGCCTGTCGCTGCTCGCGGTCCTGTCGGCCCGGGGTCCGGTGGTGGCCACCTTCCACACGGCGATCACCCGGTCCCGGGCGCTGGCCGCCGCGCAGGGAGTCCTCCAGATCGTGCTGGAGCGCATCACCGCCCGGATCGCGGTCAGCGCGCTGGCCCGCAAGGTGCAGGTCGAGCACATGGACGGCGGCGCGGTGGAGATCCCGAACGGCGTGGCGGTCGCCAAGTTCGCCCACGCCGACCCGCTGCCCGGGTGGCCGGGGGAGTGCGCGCCGGGCACCGGCGGGACGCTCGGCTTCCTGGGCCGGTTCACCGAGCCGCGCAAGGGCTTCGCCGTGTTGCGTGACGCCTTCGTCGACCTCGCCCCGAACCGCCCCGGGCTGCGGCTGCTGGTCGCCGGTCCCGGCGATCGGGACGAGCTGTTCGGCCAGTTCCCCGCGGCGCTGCGCGACCGGGTGACCTTCCTGGGCCTGGTGTCGGAGGAGGAGAAGGCGCGCATGCTGCGCGGCGCGCACCTCTACGTGGCGCCGAACACCGGCGGCGAGTCGTTCGGCATGATCCTCACGGAAGCGCTGGCCGCCGGCACCACGGTGGTCGCCAGCGACCTCGACGCGTTCCGCCGGGTGCTCGACGGCGGCCGTGCGGGCCGGCTCTTCCACACCGGCGACCCGGTGGCGCTGCGCGACGCGCTCGTCGACCTGCTGGACGACGGGGCGGCGCGGGCCGCGCTGACCGCCTGCGGCGACCAGGTGGTGGCGAACTACGACTGGCCGGTGGTGGCCCGGCGGGTGCTCGAGGTGTACGCGGCGGCGATCGAGGCCACCGACGGTCGGGTCATCGACGAGGAGTGGGTGGGACTGGGTTGAGCCGTCGCCCGCCGAGCGGGCGCGGCCGGGTGCGGGCTGCCGGCCGGCGGGTGCCGGGGTGAGGTCGCGCAGGTGAGGGCGGGTCCGGGACACCCGGGCGTGGCGCTGACCGGATCGCCGGGGCGGCCGGATCCGGGGGAGTGGATCGCCGTGGCCGGCCGGGCCCGGCGGGACGGGAACGGAGCAGCACTACGATGCCGGGCATGTGGTGGGCGGTGGGCGCGATCGTGGTCGTCGGGCTCGTCTCGACGTACCTCGTCTGGACCGCCGGCCGGGTCGAACGGCTGCACGCCCGGGCACAGCTGGCGGCCCGGGCCCTCGATGCCCACCTGTTGCGCCGGGCGGCGGCCGCCGCCGTGCTGGCCGAGCGGCGGTACGGCGTCGAGCTGTACGCGGCCGCGCGCATCGCGCTCGACGCGCACCCGGAGGAGCGGGAGGCCGCCGAGAACGACCTGACCCGCCAGCTGCGCCTGGTGCAGCTCGACCCGAGCGACCCGGACTGTGAGGCGGTGGTCGCCGCCAGCCGACGCCTGGCGCTGGCGCGGCAGGTGCACACCGATCTGGTGCGCGATGCACGGGCGGTGCGTGGGCGCACCTTGGTGCGCCTGTTGCGGATGGGACGCGGCCGGGAGTGGCCCCGGTACTTCGACATCGACGACCCGACGCTGACCGTTCCGGCGGACGTCCCCACCGGCTGAGCCGCCGGACCCACCCCGCACGAACGGACGTTCACCCCGAACATCCGCCGGTGATGGCTGCCACAGTGCAGGCCACCAGGGGTCTGATTGGCTGTCGGAGCGGCGTTGTGCTCGGCGTAGCCTTTCCGCTGTCACCCCCCGAGCCCGTCCGAGGAGCGATAACTCGTGCCTGAAACCACCGCCCCGAACACCAGCGGCAGCCCCGTCGTCGGCACCGCCCGCGTCAAGCGTGGCATGGCCGAGATGCTCAAGGGCGGCGTGATCATGGACGTGGTCGACGCCGAACAGGCCAAGATCGCCGAGGACGCGGGAGCCGTCGCGGTGATGGCGCTCGAGCGGGTGCCCGCGGACATCCGCGCCCAGGGCGGCGTGGCCCGCATGAGCGATCCCGACATGATCGAGGGGATCATCAACGCCGTCTCGATCCCGGTCATGGCCAAGGCCCGCATCGGTCACTTCGTGGAGGCGCAGATCCTCCAGGCGCTCGGCGTCGACTACGTCGACGAGTCCGAGGTGCTGACCCCGGCCGACTACACCAACCACATCGACAAGTGGTCCTTCACCGTCCCCTTCGTGTGCGGCGCGACCAACCTGGGTGAGGCGCTGCGCCGGATCACCGAGGGCGCGGCGATGATCCGCTCCAAGGGCGAGGCGGGCACCGGTGACGTCTCCAACGCGACGACCCACATGCGGAAGATCCGCCAGGAGATCCGTCGGCTGAGCTCGCTGCCCGCCGACGAGCTGTACGTGGCGACCAAGGAGCTCCAGGCGCCGTACGAGCTGGTCAAGGAGGTCGCCGAGACCGGGAAGCTGCCGGTGGTGCTCTTCACCGCCGGCGGGATCGCCACCCCGGCCGACGCCGCGATGATGATGCAGTTGGGCGCCGAGGGTGTCTTCGTCGGCTCGGGCATCTTCAAGTCCGGCAACCCGGCCCAGCGGGCCGCCGCGATCGTCAAGGCGACGACCTTCCACGACGACCCCGACGTGCTGGCCAAGGTCTCCCGAGGCCTCGGCGAGGCGATGGTCGGCATCAACGTCGACGAGATCCCGCAGCCGCACCGCCTGGCCGAGCGCGGCTGGTGACGGCAGGAGGAGACCCCTCGCCTGTGCGGGGGGTCTTCCGCACACGGACTTCGGAAGGAGCGGTGCGATGAGCGGGACACCCGTCATCGGTGTGCTCGCCCTTCAGGGCGACGTACGCGAACACGTGGCGGCGTTGGCCGCGGCGGGCGCACAGGCCGTACCGGTACGTCGTACGCAGGAGTTGGACGCAGTCGACGGTCTGGTCATCCCGGGCGGGGAGTCGACCACGATGAGCCGGCTGGCCGACGTGTTCGAGCTGCGCGAGCCGATCGACAAGCGGATCGCCGGTGGGATGCCCGTCTACGGTTCCTGCGCCGGGATGATCATGCTCGCCACCGAGGTGCTGGACGGCCGTCCCGACCAGCGCGGGTTCGACGGCATCTCGATGACCGTCCGGCGCAACGCCTTCGGCCGGCAGGTCGACTCGTTCGAGGCGCCGGTGACGATCACCGGCATCGTGGGCGAACCGTTCCACGCGGTGTTCATCCGGGCGCCCTGGGTCGAGCGGGTCGGCGAGGGCGTGGAGGTGCTCGGTCAGGTCACCGACGGTCCGTCGGCCGGGCGGGTCGTCGCGGTACGGCAGGGCAACCTGCTGGCCACCTCGTTCCACCCCGAGCTGACCGGCGACGTGCGGCTGCACCGCTACTTCGTCGACCTGGTGCGCGCCGCCGCCTGACCGGCGGCATCTCCGGGTGGCGGCCTCGCCGGCCTCGGGGCTGATCAACTCGGGTTCCATGATGTCGGGGTATCCCGTGCGCCTGGACACCGCGATTTCAAGGAGCCCGAGTCGATCACCACGGAAGCCGGGTGGACCCCGGACGTCACGGCGCGTCCTCCCCGCCGGGCATGGATCCCGGCCGCCGGATGTTGTGCTTTCCGTGCCCCCGACGGCCTAACGCCGCCAGCCGGTGATGACCGGGTGTGACATGGTGGGGCCCGGGCTCGGTAGGATTGCCGCCGTTCGGCAGGGCCATCCGCCCGCGTGGCGTCTCCCGCGGGAGCCGACCGGCCGCCGGATCGCCGAATGCGGCACTTGATCGGCGTGGCAGTCGACGCAGGCGTGGAACGACACACGGAGGTAGCAGATGTCCGGCCACTCAAAGTGGGCGACCACCAAGCACAAGAAGGCCGTCATCGACGCCAAGCGCGGCAAGATGTTCGCCAAGCTGATCAAGAACGTCGAGGTGGCGGCCCGGACCGGCGGCGGTGACCCCGCCGGCAACCCGACCCTCTACGACGCCATCCAGAAGGCGAAGAAGAACTCGGTCCCCAACGACAACATCGACCGCGCGGTGAAGCGCGGCTCCGGCCTGGAGGCCGGCGGCGCCGACTACCAGACGATCATGTACGAGGGCTACGGCCCGAACGGTGTCGCGCTGCTGATCGAGTGCCTGACCGACAACCGCAACCGCGCGGCCACCGAGGTGCGCACCGCGCTGACCCGCAACGGCGGCTCGTTCGCCGACGCCGGCTCGGTGTCTTACATGTTCTCCCGCAAGGGCGTCGTGATCGTCCCGAAGGCGGGGACCACCGAGGACGACGTGATGATGGCCGTCCTGGACGCCGGCGCGGAGGAGGTCAACGACCTTGACGAGGCGTTCGAGGTGGTCTCCGAGCCGACCGACCTGATCGCGGTCCGCACCGCCCTGCAGGACGCCGGCATCGAGTACGAGTCGGCCGAGTCCTCGCTGATCCCGAGCGTCAACGTCCCGCTCGACGAGGAGGGCGCTCGCAAGATCTTCAAGCTGATCGACGTGCTGGAGGACTGCGACGACGTGCAGAACGTCTACGCGAACTTCGACGTGAGCGACGAGATCATGGCGGCGGTCGGCTGAGCCGGCCGTGACAGCGCAGCGATTCGCGCCGGGCGACCTGGTCGTCCGGCGCGAAGTGCTTCTCGGCGAGGTCTGGTTCGCCGTCCCGACGATCTGCGTCGAGGACACACCGGAACTGCTCGCCCTCTACCTGCCGCCCGGGGCTGAGTTCGGGTTCCCCGAGTCGGGGACGTTCCCAGCCGGCCGGCACCCGTGGCAGACTGCCGGCCATCGGGCCTGGACCGGGCACGGCAAGTTGATGCTGCAGCGGCCCGGCGAGGCGCACTCGGTCGACGTCTTCTGGTCGGGGCCGGAGCGCGCCTTCGCCGGCTGGTACTTCAACCTCCAGGACCCGTTGCGGCGTACCCCCATTGGAGTGGACACTCTCGACCACGAGCTGGACCTGTGGTGGGGCGCGGACGCCGACCGGTACGTCTGGAAGGACGTGGAGTTGTTCGCGCAGCGCCTCGTCGAGGGGCGCTACCTGGGAATGGCCGAGGCGATCCGCGCCGAGGGCGACCGGATCGCCGCGCTGCTGGACGCCGGGCGACGCTGGTGGGACGAGGGGTGGGCGGCGTGGACGCCCGAGGCGTCCTGGCCGGTGCCCCGCCTGCCCGCCGGGTGGGAGACCGTCCCCCGCTGAGCCGCCGGGTCGCCGACCCGGTGGCCCGCACACCACCACATCGGCAACCCGCAGGTGATCTCCACCGGAGTCAGCTCGCGTTCTCCCGGGCCCGCCAGGCCGTCCGGATCGAGGTGCGACCGTTGGTGCGCAGCAGTGCGCCCTGGTACACCCGGGCTCCGGCGAGCAGGAACGCGAGGGCCGTGACCAGCAGCAGGACCAGCGCGGCCACCGGTTCCCAGACGGCGGCATCCCCGTTGAACAGCCGCAGCGGCATGGCTGTCGGCGCGGAGAACGGCAGGTAGGACAGGATCCGCATGGCGGTCGTGTTGTCGTTCAGAAAGATCACCGCGAAGAACGGCAGCATCACCGCGAACTGCACCGGCGTGGAGACTCCGCCGATGTCCTCCAGACGGTTGACCAGTGCCCCGGCCGCCGCCCACATGGCCGCCACCAACACGAAACCCACGACGAAGAACGGTACGAACCAGCCGATCGCGGGACCCAGCAGCGGAAGCAGGCCCCCGCTGTCTCCGAAGGCCATGCCGACGACCGCGACGAGGGCGACCAGCACGATCTGCCCGAGCGCCAGCACCGTGCCGGCGATCATCTTGCCGGCCAGCAACGCCCGGACCGGCACCGCGGCCGCCAGGATCTCCACGATCCGGGTCTGCTTCTCCTCGATGATGCTCTGCGCGATCTGCACACCGAAGACCTGCGACGTGATGTAGAAGATGAACGCGAAGACGAACGGCACCAGGAAGGCCGCCACCGGATCCAGGGCGTCGGGGTCCAGCAGCCGCACCTGCGGTTGGGTGCTGAGCGCGGCCACCACGTCGTCGGGGGCCTCGTCCATGGCGAGCACGGCCGGGCCGGCGACGACTGCCGCGTCCACGTCTCCGTCGCGGACGGCCTGCTCGGCGGCGCGGTCGTCGGGCACCGTGCGCACCTCCAGCCCGGCGGAGCGCAGCGGACCGGCCTGCTGCTCGGCGACGGCCACCGTGGACGGCCCGCCGGAGAGCAATGGCGGCAGGATGGTCGCCGCGGCGGCGATGAGCAGGAAGAACAGGGTGCTGAACAGGAACGTCTTGTCGCGTAGCTTGACCCGGATCTCGCGTCCGGCCACCAGGCGGGCGGCCTGCACGGTGGTCACCGAAGCCTTTTCAGCCTCCCCTTGCGGTCCGGCGGCCGGCACGGTCGGGCGCGCCGCACGCGCGCCGCGCGGTTCAGACTGCACGGTGTTCACTGGGTGACCTCTCGGAAGATCTCGGTGAGGGAGGGGCTGACCGGCCGGAATGCGCGTACCGGGCCGCGCGCCAAAGCCGCGTGCAGCACCGGCTGCTCGTCGGCGCCGGCCGTCAGGTCGAAGACGGCGCGGGCGCCGTCCAGGTCGACCAGGGTCACGCCGGGCTGGTCGCGCAGCCAGCCGGCGTCGGTCTCCACGACCAGTTCGAAGCGGGGCGAGGTGTACGTCTTGCGCAGCTGCTCGCGGTCACCTGCCGCCCGGATCGCCCCGTCCGCGATGATCACGAGGTCGTCGCAGAGCCGTTCGACCACGTCGAGCTGGTGACTGGAGAAGAGCACCGGCGCGCCGGCCGCGGCGCGTTCCCGCAGCACGCCGACGACCGTGTCGACGGCCAGCGGGTCGAGGCCGGAGAACGGCTCGTCGAGCACCAGCACCTCGGGGTCGTGCACCAGCGCGGCGGCGATCTGCGCACGTTGCTGGTTGCCGAGCGAGAGCGTCTCCAGCAGGTCGCCGCCGCGCTCGGCGAGGCCCACCCGCTCCAGCAGCGCCGCCGTGGCCCGCGTGGCCGCGGCGGCGGTCATGCCGTGCAGGCGGCCCAGGTAGACGACCTGTTCCCGGACGCTCATCTTGGGGTAGAGGCCACGTTCCTCCGGCATGTAGCCGAAGCGCCGCCGTACCTGCGGGCTCAGCGGGGCCCCCTGCCAGGTCACCCGGCCGGCGTCGGCGGCGAGCACCCCGAGGATGATCCGCATGGTGGTGGTCTTGCCGGCGCCGTTGCCGCCGACGAACCCGGTCATCCGACCGGCCACCACGTCGAAGGACACGTTCTTGAGTGCCTGCCGGTCGCCGAAGCTGCGGTCGACGCCGTCGAGGCGAAGCACACTGGTCACAGCCGTCACGCTAGTTCGGCGGCCGCCCGCCGCCGTCCGTCGGCGGGCGGATTCCCGGCGTCCGCCTGACGGCGGAGGCGGTCACGCGCCGGGGCGAACCACCCCGTGCTCGTACGCGAAGACCACCGCCTGCACGCGGTCGCGCAGGCCGAGCTTCGCGAGCACCCGGCTCACGTGCGTCTTCACCGTCGCCTCGCCGAGGTGCAGGTGGGCGGCGATCTCCGCATTGCTGGCGCCCCGAGCGACCAGATCCAGCACCTCCCGCTCGCGTGGGGTGAGCTCGTCCAGCCCCGGCGGGCCTCCCGCCGCGCCGCCGGTCGCCGACGTCCCGGCGGTGCCGGGCCGGGTGAAGGTGGCGATCACCCGCCGGGTGATCTCGGGAGCGAGCAGGCCGTCGCCACGGGCCACCACCCGGATCGCCTCGATCAGCGACTCCGGGGTGCCGTTCTTGAGCAAGAACCCGCTCGCCCCGGCGCGCAGCGCGGAGAAGAGGTAGTCGTCCCGGTCGAACGTGGTGAGGATCAGCACCGCCGGCCCGTCCGCGTCACCCGGCGCGGTGATCCGGCGGGTCGCCTCCAAGCCGTCCACACCGGGCATCTCCACGTCCATCAGCACCACGTCCGGGTGCAGCGCTCGGGTCATGCTCACCGCGCGTTCGCCGTCGGCCGCCTCGCCGACGACCTCGATGTCGTCCTCCACCTCGAGGATGACCCGGAAGCCGGTCCGGACCAGATGCTGGTCGTCGGCGACCAGCACCCGGATCGGCTGCTGCACGCCGGGCAGGCCGGCGACACCACTCATACCGGAAACCCCGCTCATACCGGTCCCGCTGCTCATACCGGCTCCGCCACGGTCACCGCGATCGGGAAGCGGGCGCGTACCCGCCAACCGCCGCCGGCGCGTCCGCCGGCCTCCAGCACGCCGCCGTGCGTGCCGACCCGCTCGCGCATGCCGACCAGACCCAGCCCGTCCGGATTGGCGGGGCGGGCGGGCCGCCCGTCGTCGGTCACGTCGACCTCCACCTCCTTGGCCAGGTACCGTAGCCGCACGTCCAGCACGCGGGCTCCGGTGGCGTGCTTGAGCACGTTGGTGACGGCCTCCTGGACGACCCGGTGGATCGCCTGCGACACCGACTCCGGCAGCGGCACCGCCTCCCCGTACACCGCGAAGGTCGCCCGCAGCCCGGCGTCGCGGGCCCGCTCCACCACCGTGGCGACCTGGTCCACACCGGAGGGCGCCTCGACGCGCTCCGGGGCGCCCTCGCTCGCGCGCAGCACACCGAGCATCCGGCGCAGCTCGTCGACGGCCGTACGGGCGGTCTCCTCGATCGCGGTCAGCGCGGTCCGGGCCTTGGTCGCGTCCCGGTCGAAGACCCGGCGCGCGGCCGCTGCCTGCACGCCCATCACCGACACATGGTGGGCGACCACGTCGTGCAGTTCGCGGGCGATGCGTACCCGCTCACCGATCACGGCCCGCCCGCGCGCCTCGGCCTGTGAGCGGCGAAGTTCCTCGGCCTGTTCGGCCAGTTCGTGCTGCCGGCGGGCGGCCAGCCACGCGGTCTCCCCGAAGAAGTACGCGAAGCCGAAGTAGAGCCCGTTGACCAGGACCCCGGTCACCAGGGCGGCGAGCACCGGGGGTACCGGCCCGACCGCCTGGGCGAACGCGTCGGGCGGAATGCTGCCGACGGCGACCGCGTAGTAGAGGCCGAGCCAGGCGAACATGGTGCCGATCACGCCGACCCGCAGCCGCCGGGACAGCCCGCGGTCCGGCCCCCAGGCGCCGAGCGAGTAGATCGCGGCGAAGAGCGCCCACGAGGAGAGCTGCGCCTCCGGGGCGGAACGCGCCTGGGCGGCGATGAACATGACCGCGACGACGACGAGCACGCCGGCGGGGTGGCGCCGCCGCCAGATCAGTGGCAGCGGCACCGCCACGGTCCAGAGGAGCTGTTCCGGCATCGAGGGCGGCGGCCCCAGCAGGAACGCCCCGGTGCTGCGGGTCAGCGTGAGGCTGAACAGCGCCAACGCCGTGAGGGTGAGGCCCGCGTACAGGTCGAGCCGCCGCTGTTCCGGGGTGGGGCCGGGCCGGCGCCAGCCCTCGTCGGGGGTGGGGGTGGTCACCTGGCCAAGCATGTCATCCCGGCGGCCTTCGTCGCGTGGCGGTTTTCCTGGGGCGGTGCCGGCCGTCGGCCGCGCCGTCTGGGCGGTCCTCGCCGCGGCCACCGTCGGGACCCGGCGCGCCCCCGACCGGGGCTGGACGCGCCGCGGCCCGGCACCTCGGTGAGGGCCGGGCCGCGACGTGCCGAGCCGCGTCAGTGTCGTCCGCGGTACGCCTTGATCGAACTGTCGATGACGTCCCAGGCGGTGATCAGGACCGTGCCGACGATGACGAACGTGGCGACGTTGTTCAGGTTCTCCTCGCGGGAGAGCCACTCCCACCGGTTCACGAAGTCCGGGTTGAACAGCCGGTCGGTCGAGATCAGCCAGATCACCGGGACGGCGAACGCGAGGTCCAGCGCGGCGTTGACCCCGACCAGCGGCCACGTCCAGCGGCCGGCGCGGAACTTGGCGAGCTCAAGGCCGATGGTGGCGACCAGCACCGCCATCAGGAAGGGCAGCCAGAAACTCCACAGTGCCGGGTCGAGGATCGGCAGGTTGCCGCCGCCGTTGCCGGATACGAACGAGTGGAAGTGCTGGAGCGGCAGGTACGCGATGACCAGCACCAGCCACCCGATGGCGGCGACCGTGTCGACCGGCTTGATCTGCCGATTGACGTAGTCCTCCTGGAGCTGATCGACGGTCCACGCCGGCAGGTTGAGCGAGGTGTTGGTGCGCTCCAGCACCGCGAAGACCAGGGTGACCCAGAAGCCGATCTGGACCACGGTCTGGATCGCGGTGCCGATCCCCGCGCCGATCGCGTCATCCGCGTTCCCGTCGGTCGCCTCCACCAGGCCGACGATGACGCCGACCAGCGCCGGGATGAAGCTGAGCAGCAGCTTCATCAGCCGCTCCCAGGCCAGGTAGTAGGTCGGGCCGATGAGCTGGAGACGCCGGTCGGCGTAGCGGGCCGCGAGCCGCGCCGGGTTGCCCAGCTCGGTGAGCACCTCGCGCTCGGCGGCCTCGGCGTCGCGACCGTCGGCGCGCCGGCCGTCGATCATGTCCTCGATGGAGCCGCGCAGCTCGGTCGCGATCTCCTCGCGCCGGGCGGCCGGCACCGCCCGCAGGGTGGCGGCGAGGTAGCGGTCGGTCAGGGAGGTCATCGTCCTACTCCTTCGATCAGCCCGGTGAGAGAGGTCTGTACGGCGGCGAGGTCGTCGATCAGCCGGCGGAGCACCGACTCGCCTTCGTCACTGGTGCGGTAGAACTTGCGCGGTCGGCTCTCCTCGGTGTTCCACTCGCTGGTCAGCAGCCCCTGCTCCTCGAGTCGGCGCAGCAGCGGGTAGAGGGTGTTGGCGTCCACCGGGAAGCCGTGCCCGGTGAGCCGTTGCAGCAGCGCGTAGCCGTAGTCGGGGTGGCGCAGGGCGATCAGGCTCGCCACCACGACCGTGCCCCGGCGTAGCTCTTGGAGGTGGGTCCGTAGCACTTCGTCACTGCCCATGCGTCACACGATACTGTGTGGCACACACTAATGTCCACCCGCACATCGTCGTGTGGCCGACAACGATGTGCGTCAGGCGATGCTGTGGCCGTTCACCCGCTGTCGATGCCGACCCGCACGGCGCGACGAGACGCGTGCCACGAGCGGCGGCGCGGACGGTGGAGCCGCGGAGTTGACCTCGGTAGGGTGGTCCCCGGTCGGTTCCCGACCGCCAAGATCCACAGCTGGGGGGCGCCTCGCATGGGCGATTCGTTCGCGCATCTGCACGTACACACCGAGTACTCGATGCTCGACGGAGCGGCCCGGCTCAAGGACCTGTTCGCCGAGGTCAGCCGCCAGGAAATGCCCGCGGTGGCGATGACCGACCACGGCAACATGCACGGCGCCAACGACTTCTACAAGCAGGCGATGGCCGCCGGGGTGAAGCCGATCCTCGGCGTCGAGGCGTACGTCGCGCCGGAGTCGCGCTTCCACAAGCAGCGGGTCAAGTGGGGCCGCCCCGAGCAGAAGAGCGACGACGTCTCCGGTAACGGCGCGATCACCCACATGACCATGTGGGCGCAGAACAAGACGGGGCTGCACAACCTCTTCAAGCTCAACTCGCGCGCGTCCATGGAGGGCCACTACATCAAGTGGCCCCGGATGGACATGGAGCTGATCGCCGAGTACGCCGAAGGGATCATGGCCACCACCGGCTGCCCCTCCGGCGCCGTGCAGACCCGGCTGCGGCTCGGGCAGTTCGACGAGGCGCTCAAGGTCGCCGGGGCGTACCAGGACATCTTCGGCAAGGAGAACTACTACCTGGAGCTGATGGACCACGGCCTGGACATCGAGAAGCGGGTCCGCGACGGGCTGATCGAACTCGGCCGGAAGCTCGACATCCCGCCGGTGATCACCAACGACTCGCACTACACCCGCGAAGACCAGGCCGAGGCGCACGACGTACTGCTGTGCGTGCAGACCGCCAGCAACATCGCCGACCCCAACCGGTTCCGCCTCGAGGGCGGCGGCTACTACATCAAGTCCGCCGACCAGATGCGCGCGGTCAACTCCTCCGAGCTCTGGCTGGAGGGCTGCCGCAACACCCTGCTGGTGGCCGAGAAGGTCGACCCGGCGGGCATGTTCGAATTCCACAACCTGATGCCGCGCTTCCCCGTGCCGGACGGGGAGACCGAGGAGTCCTGGTTCCGCAAGGAGACCTTCGCCGGCCTGCACCGCCGCTACCCGAACGGCATCCCCGAGGGGCACGTCAAGCAGGCCGAGTACGAGCTGGGCGTCATCGTCCAGATGGGCTTCCCGTCGTACTTCCTCGTGGTCGCCGACTTCATCCAGTGGGCGAAGAACCAGGGCATCGCGGTCGGCCCCGGCCGAGGCTCGGCCGCCGGCTCGCTGGTGGCGTACGCGCTGGGCATCACCGACCTGGACCCGATCCCACACGGGCTGATCTTCGAGCGGTTCCTCAACCCCGAGCGCGTCTCGATGCCGGATGTCGACATCGACTTCGACGAGCGCCGGCGCGGTGAGGTCATCAAGTACGTCACCGACAAGTGGGGCGAGGACAAGGTCGCGCAGATCGCCACCTTCGGCACCATCAAGGCGAAGGCCGCGATCAAGGACTCGGCCCGGGTGCTCGGCTTCCCGTACGCGGTCGGCGACCGGATCACCAAGGCGATGCCCCCGGCGGTGATGGGCAAGGACATCCCGCTCACCGGCATCTTCGACCCGAAGCACCCCCGGTACGCCGAGGCCGGTGAGATCCGCGGTCTCTACGAGTCCGACCCGGACGTCAAGAAGGTCATCGACACGGCGAAGGGCATCGAGGGGCTGATCCGGCAGACCGGCGTGCACGCGGCCGGCGTGATCATGTCCGCCGAGCCGATCATCGATCACATCCCGCTGATGCGCCGGGACGCCGACGGGGCGATCATCACCCAGTTCGACTACCCGACCTGCGAGTCGCTCGGGTTGTTGAAGATGGACTTCCTCGGCCTGCGCAACCTGACGATCATCGACGACGCGGTCAAGAACATCGAGCTCAACCACGGCAAGAAGCTGGACCTGCTGACCCTGCCGCTGGACGACAAGATCGCCTATGAGTTGCTGGCCCGGGGCGACACCCTGGGCGTGTTCCAGCTCGACGGCGGGCCGCTGCGGTCACTGCTGCGGATGATGAAGCCGGACAACTTCGAGGACATCTCGGCGGTCATCGCGCTCTACCGGCCCGGCCCGATGGGCGCCGACTCGCACACCAACTACGCGCTGCGCAAGAACGGCCTCCAGGAGGTCACCCCGATCCACCCGGAGCTGGAGGAGCCGCTGCGGGAGATCCTCGCTCCCACCTACGGCCTCATCGTCTACCAGGAGCAGGTGCAGCGCGCCGCGCAGATCCTCGCCGGCTACAGCCTCGGCCAGGCCGACCTGCTGCGCCGGGCGATGGGTAAGAAGAAGAAGGAGATCCTCGACAAGGAGTTCGTGCCGTTCCGCGACGGCTGCCGCGCGCGCGGCTACTCCGACGAGGCGATCCAGGCGGTGTGGGACGTGCTCGTCCCGTTCGCCGGCTACGCGTTCAACAAGGCGCACTCCGCCGCGTACGGCCTGGTCTCCTACTGGACGGCGTACCTCAAGGCGCACTACCCGGCCGAGTACATGGCGGGGCTGCTGACCAGCGTCGGCGACGACAAGGACAAGATGGCGCTCTATCTGTCCGAGTGTCGCCGGATGCGGATCCAGGTGCTGCCGCCCGACGTGAACACCTCCGCCGGACCGTTCACCCCGGTCGGCAAGGACATCCGCTTCGGCCTGGCGGCGGTACGCAACGTCGGCGCGAACGTGGTCGCCTCGATCATGCGGTGCCGGGACGAGAAGGGCGCGTACACCGACTTCTACGACTTCCTGTCGAAGGTCGAGGCGGTGGTCTGCAACAAGAAGACCATCGAATCGCTGATCAAGGCCGGCGCGTTCGACTCCCTGGGACACAGCCGTAAGGGGCTGCTCCAGGTGCACGCGGACGCCATCGACGCGTACGCCGACGTCAAGCGCAAGGAGGCCACCGGCCAGTACGACCTGTTCGGGGCGGGCTTCGGCGACGTGGAGACGACCGCCAGCGCCACGGTCATGCCCGTCATCAGCGAGAGCGAGTGGGACAAGCGCGACAAGCTCGCCTTCGAACGGGAGATGCTCGGCCTCTACGTCTCCGACCACCCCCTGTTCGGCCTGGAGCACATCCTCAACGCGGCGGCGGACACCACGATCGCCGCGCTCGCCGAGGAGGGCGCGGTGCCCGACGGGGCGGTCGTCACCCTCGCCGGGATCCTCTCCGGCGTGCAGCGCCGGGTCACCAAGCAGGGTCGGGCGTGGGCCTCGGCCACCCTGGAGGACCTCGCGGGTGGGGTGGAGGCGCTCTTCTTCCCGAACACGTACGAGGTGATCGGTCAGTACATCGCCGAGGACGCCATCGTGGTGGTCAAGGGCCGGGTGGACCGGCGCGACGACACGCCGCGCATCATGGCGATGGACATGTCGATGCCGGACGTCAGCGCCAGCGCGGCCAACAAGCCCGTCACCCTCACCATCCCGGTGACCCGGTGCACCCCGCCCCTGGTCGAGCGGCTCAAGGAGACGCTGGTGCTGCACCCCGGCGACGCCGAGGTGCACGTCAAGCTCCTCAACGGCAGCAAGACCACCACGCTACGGCTCGGCCCGTTCCGGGTGGCGGCCACGACCGCCCTGATGGCGGACCTGAAGAGCGTCCTCGGCCCGGCCAACGTGAGCTGACCGCGGGTCGGTGCTCATGCGCGCCCGCGTCGCGCCTGCGCCCGCGTGCGGCCATGATCGTGCTGGATCCAGGAAGTAGTGGCCTCGCCGTCGTGGCGAGGCCACTACTTCCACGTTCCAGCGTGATCTCACCCGGTCGGCCCGGGGTCCGCGGTCCGGGGTCGGCGGTCCAGGGCTGCTGGCGGAGTGGTCACACCCACGGCGACCTCAGGCCGTTGTGCCGCCCTGCCGGCCGTAGGCCAGTCGGCGGAGCAGGACCTCGGCCGGTCCGCGCCGGGCCCGTTGGTGCATCAGGTACGCGCCGACCAGCGTGCCCAGCCAGACGAGCAGCGCACCGCAGGCCGCGACGAACGTGGGGCTGCCCAGCCGATCGCCGAGCGCGAGGGCGTACGGGGACGCCAGCACCAGCCAGGCGACGGACTGCACCAGGTAGCCGCTGAGTGAGCGCCGGCCCAGCGCGGAGAGGGCGGTGACGAACACTTGCCGCCGTGAGATCGCCGGCCGGGTGGACACCCGGAGCGCGAGCAGGCCGAAGAGGCAGCCGTAGCCGATGCCGCCGAAGAATCCGGCCGTCTCGTACAGCATCTTCACGTACCCGGCAGTGTCGGCGTCGACGTGCAGGAAGCCACCGGCGAGCAGGCCCATCGGCAGGCCGCCCAGGACGGCGACGGTCAGCCCGATGGCGGCGCCGCGGCGCAGCAGGCGGCGGTGCTTCGCCGGCTCGTCGAGCAGCCGGCGCCGGGCCGCCCAGGCGCCGATCCAGATGAACAGGATCATCGGGAGCATGCTGAGCACGGTGGCCGGCCATTCGCCCGCGCGGGCCGCCAGCGACGCGGCATAGCCGGTCTCCGTCACGGACCGGAACTCGCTCGTCGGCACACCGGCCGCGCCGCCGGCTCCGGCCGTCATGCCGTGCAGCACCAGCGCGGCGAGGGTGAGTACGTAGCCGGCGCCGAGGATCAGGTACGCGGGCGCGAGGCGGTGAACCCGGTCGCCGCGCCGGAGCAGGAGCACCGTGAACGCGATCCCGATCAGTCCGTACGCGCCGAGCACGTCACCGGAGTACAGCAGCACGCCGTGCGCCAGGCCGAAGGCGAACAGCCAGGCATTTCGGCGCAGCAGCAGCGTGCGGACCCGCCCCGGTGGGTGTCCGGCCTCGTCCTGGTGGCGGGCGAACTGGACGAGGCCGTAGCCGAACATCAGGGCGAACAGCGGCAGGGCGCGTGCGTGCACGAAGAGGAACAGGAAGACGTTCCAGAGCCGCTCTGCCCCGTGCGGCGTGGTGTCCACCCCCGGGGTGGAGGCCAGGAACACCCCCGTCGCGTTGGCCAGCGCGATGAGCAGCAGCATGGCCCCGCGGGCCAGGTCCGGCGCCAGGATCCGTTTCCCGCCCGAGACCGGCGGCGCCCCGCGCCCTCCGGTGCGCGCCTGCACGTCGACCGTCATTCGTCTCCCCCTCGCCCGCTGGAAGCACTAACCATACGATCGAAACTATATGACGTAAACAAAAGTGCGCCGACCCGTCGCTCCGGCCCGGCGCTGCGCGATGATGGAGACTGAGATCGGAAGCGGACGCGGAGGTGGCTGCCGGCCATGGGCGACGAGGTTCCCGTCGGGCTGGCCCGGCTGTGGCGACTGCCGACGGAGTCCCGCCTCGGCCGACCGGCCGCGTTGGACATCGACCGGGTCGTCCGGACCGCCGTGGCCCTGGCCGACCGCGACGGGCTCGCCGGCGTCACGCTGGCCAAGATCGCCAAGGAGTTGGACGTCACCTCGATGTCGCTCTACCGGTACGTCGGCTCCAAGGAGGAGTTGCTCGTGCTGATGGGCGACGAGGCCACCGGCCCCGCCCCGGACCTCCCGACCCGCTCCGACGACTGGCGGTCCGGCCTGCGCGCCTGGGCGTACGCCCTCCGTGCCGTGCACGCCAGGCACGCCTGGCTGTCCCACCTGCCAACCAGCGGCCCACCCAGCGGCCCGAACGCGATCAGCTGGATGGACGCCTGCCTGCGCGCGCTACGCGACACCGAACTGGACTGGGGCACGAAGGTCGGCATCCTGACCCTGCTCTCCGGATACGTGCGCAACGCCGCCCAACTCAGCGTCGACCTGGCCGAAGGGCGCCGGGACAGCGGCCTCGACCAGCCCCAGGTGGAGCAGGAGTACGGCCGGGCGCTGGCCGGCCTCGTCGACGGCGAGCGCTTTCCGGAGGTAGCCGCGCTCTTCACCTCCGGCCTGTTCGAGCAGCCGCCGCCCGACGACCCGGAACAGGCCGACTTCGACCTCGGTCTCGACCTGATCTTCGACGGCGTCGCCGCCGCGATCCGGGCCGCCGGAACCACCAACACCTGACCGCGCGCCCACCGCCCACCGCCCGCTGTCGGTCGCACCGTCGCACCCCCTGAGGGCGATATGCCTACGAGGCGATACCTCACAGTCATGAACATGCCTCTGAGGTATCAAGCTCGCGGCACCTTTCGCCGTGCGCCGTCGGTCGTGCGCGGTCGGTCGTGCGCCGTGCGCTGTCGGTCGTGCGCCGTGCGCCGTGCGCTGTCGGTCGTGCGCCGTGCGCTGTCGGTCGTGCGCCGTGCGCCGTGCGCGGTCGGTCGTGCGCGGAACGAGGTCCGCCGTTCGAGCGGGCCGCCGGCCGCGCATTGGCCGTCCACCTCAGCCGGTCCCGCGGCTAGTGTCGGCGACATGGACCTCGACACCGCCCAGAAGTTGTGGCGGCCGGAGCCCGGCTGGCTCAACACCGCCAGCTACGGGTTGCCGCCCGACTCGGCGTGGATCGCGTTGCAGGAAGCCCTCGCCGACTGGCGGGTGGGGCGTACCTCGTGGGAGGGGTGGGGCGAGTCCGTCGACCGGTCGCGCGTCGGCTTCGCCCGGCTGATCGGGGGCGTACCGGCGCGGGACGTGGCTATCGGCGCCAGCGCCTCCCAACTGCTCGCGCCGGTGGCGGCGGCGCTGCCCTCGGGAGCCACCGTGGTGGTGCCGGACGTGGAGTTCACCTCGAACCTCTTCCCCTGGCTCGTGCAGGCCGAGCGTGGCGTGCGGGTTCGCACCGTTCCCCTCGCGGGGCTGGTCGACGCGATCGACGCCGGCACCGACCTGGTCGCGTTCAGCCTCGTGCAGTCCGCCGACGGCACGATCGCCGCGTACGACGAGATCGTGGCGGCGGCCCGGGCGCACGGCGCGCTGGTCGTGGTGGACGCCACCCAGGCGGCCGGGTGGCTGCCCTTCGACGGCACCCGGGCCGACGTGGTGGTGGCCGCGGCGTACAAGTGGCTGATGGGGCCGCGCGGCGCGGCGCTGGCCTACCTGGCCCCGACGCTGCGCGAGCGACTGCGACCCGACGCCGCCGGCTGGTACGCGGGCGACGACCCGCACGCCTCCTACTACGGGCCGCCGCTGCGGCTGGCCGACGACGCCCGCCGGTTCGACATCTCCCCGGCCTGGTTCAGCTGGGTCGGTCTCGCGCCCGCGCTGGACCTGCTGCTCGACGTCGGCCTGCCGGCGATCCGGACGCACAACGTCGCGCTCGCCAACCGGTTGCTCACCGGGCTCGGCCGGCCGCCGGGGGAGAGCGCCATCGTGACCGTCGAGGTGCCGGACGCGCAGGAGAAGCTCACCCGGGCGGGCGTACGCGCCGCGGTGCGGGCCGGCCGGGTCCGCGCCTCGTTCCATCTCTACTCCACCGCGGACGATGTCGACATGGCGCTCAACGCGTTGCTCGGCTGAGCGGCTGCGAAAGTGGCAGGTCAAGGGCTCGACGAGGAACCCCGCGAGCCAACGCATGCGCTGCTTCGGCCGCTCGGGCAGGAGACGTCGTGGCCTCCGGGCTGCTCGATCGGGAGAAGCCCTGGCTGAGTTCCGCATGGGTGCGCGGGTGTCGAGGCGCGCGCCGAGCCAGGGGGTCACTGTCGCCGTCAGACCGTGCGCGCCACACTTGTGGGCGCGCATCGATAACGCCGAGTCGCTCGCGCAGGGCCTCGGATGGGGTCGCCCGAGGCCGCGATGTAGCGGGGAAGACTGGCCATGCGCCGCGCGCCGGGCCTGTGGGCTTCCGGGCTTGTGAGCCTTGCCGGTCGCGGGGCTGCTGTCGCAGGCCCGGCCGTTCAGCCGTACCGCGGTCGCTGCTGCGGCTGTGCTCACCACGGACCAGATCTCGGCGGTCGCCTGGCTGGTGACGGGTTTCCGGCTCAGCTCGGCTCGGCTCGGCTTGGGCTGTGGCGGGTGCCTGGCAGGCCGGGCTCCGCCCCTGTGCACCGCTCGGCTCGGCTTGAGCTGGGGGTGGGTGGGCCCGCCGGACCGGGGCCCGACTCGGCCCGGGTGCCGCTGCGCCGCACTGGGCGGCTGCACGGCACCGGGTTCCGGCGCGGCCCTGTGTGGGTGCGCCGCTGTGCTCGGCTCGCCCCAGACCCGGGCTTGGGCCCTGCCGGGTCTGGCATCGGCAGGGTTTGGACATGCCCGCCCCGGTCTGGCCGTCGGCCGGAGTGTAGCCATCGGCCTGGTCTGGACATCTGCCCGGTCTGGCCATCGGCCGGGGTGTGGGTATGCCGCCGGCCGGCACCCGTGGTGGGGGGCCGGCCGGCGGTTCGAGCTCGTGTGTGGTTGTCAGCTGTTCCAGTGCTGGGCGACGAGGTCGGCGGCCTGCTGTTCCCACTGGGCGTAGGCGTCCGGGTAGGCCGACACCTGCACGGT
>NZ_JBEXFP010000022.1:0-99436 GCF_040606825.1 Micromonospora sp. NPDC005367
CTCACCGGTCCAGGGGGTGCGAGTGCTCACTCGCCCGCAGCTACCGGACATCGAGTCTGCCTCCCGACCGACCCGACACCTCCCATTAGGGGGTGCGGGTTAGGGCGGTCAGTTGGTCGGCGTACTCGATTCGGGTGGCCCACCCGGCCGGCCAGGCGGACATGCCGACCGCCGCCCCCACGAACGCGCCGGCCAGCGCGGCGATGGAGTCGGAGTCACCGGCGGTGGTGGCGCCCCTGGCCAGCGCGCCGACCGGGTCCTCGGGGTGCCGCAGCGCGCAGTACAGGGCGGTGGCCAACGCCTCCTCGGCCACCCAGCCCTCCCCGGTCAGCCGACACGGATCGCCACCGTCGTCCGGCCGGGCCAGCGCGTCGGTCAGCCGACCCAGCGCAGCGAGGCACTCGTCCCAGCCCCGGGCGATGAATGCCTCCGGGCTCGTCGCGCCGGGGCGCTGCCACAGGTCGCCCAGCCAGTCGGCGCGGTAGGTCCGCCGCTGCGCGGTCGCCCGGTCGGTGAGCAGGCGCGGCAGTTCGGCGAGCACGGCGCCGTCACGCAGCAGCCGCACGGCGTACGCGGTCAGTTCGCTGGCGGCCAGCCCGGTCGGGTGGCCGTGCGTCAGGCCGGCCTGGAGCTGGGCGAGCCCGGCGAGCGTGTCGAGGTCGACGTCGAGCAGCCCGACCGGGGTGACCCGCATGTTCGCCCCGCAGCCCTTCGAGTCGGCCACGGTGGCCTGCTGCCAGCGCACCCCCCGGGCCAGCTCGCCGCAGGCCCGCAGGCAGGTCATTCCCGGGGCCCGGTTGTTCTCCGGGCTCGCCGCCCAGTCGACGAACCGGCGGCGCAGCACCGGCTCCACCGCCTCGGGTGTCAGCTCGGACGCGTCGCGCAGCCCCCAGGCCACGGCCAGCGCCATCTGGGTGTCGTCGGTGACCAGCGCGGGATCTCCGACCAGCTCGCGGGGGCCGGCCGGCCCGTGCCGGCGAACGATCTCGGCGACCGGAAGGAACTCGGTCTCCTTACCGAGCGCGTCGCCGTAGGCGAGCCCGAACAGCGACCCGGCGGCGCGGTCGCGCGAGGAATTGATCATGACTGTGATCATGCCGCTCGGGAGCAACCGTCGCCAGGGGGGTGCGCCCGCCGGCCGGCCGTCAGTCCCAGCAGAGGCAGAACGGATGGCCGGCGGGATCGGCGTACACCCGGAAGCCCTCGCCCTCGCCGGGCAACCGCCGGGCACCGAGCGCGAGCGCCGCCTTCTCGGCGGCCTCGATGTCGGTCACCGTCACGTCGAGGTGGAGCTGCTGGGGTACCTCCGGCTCCGGCCAGGTCGGTGGACGCAGGTCGGGCGCCATCTGGAACGCCAGGCGCGGATGTTGCCCGGGCGGGCCGCCGAGCACCACCCAGTCGTCCTCGTCTTGTACCAGCGGCAGACCGAGCAGCTCCGAGTAGAACGCCGCCAGGGCCCGGGGATCCGGGCAGTCGATGACCGTCGAACGCAGCTGTCCAATCATGCCGGTCATCCTGCCCGGCGGGTACGACGGCGAAACTCAGTCCTCGGCGAGTCGCCGACCCGCGTCGTGGCACGCCTTGAGCACGGCCCGGGCGTACTCCGGCGTGGCGCCCGCCAGCCCGCAGGCCGGGGTGACCACCACCTGCTCGGGCAGGCGGGCGCGGGGGAAGGCGAGGCGATCCCAGAGCGCGCGTACCCGGTCGGCCACCTCCGCGGAGGTGGGTGCGCGACCGTTCGACGGCGGTCGCGTGGGAACGGCGCCGGCGAGCAACCCCAGCCCGGCGTCGATCGCCTCGCCGAGCGGGTCCAGGTCGGTGACCAGCGACAGGTCGAGGGCGAGAGCGGCCGCGCCGGTGGACCGGATCAGCTCCACCGGCACGTCGGGCGCGCAGCAGTGCACCACTGTCGGCACCCCCACCGCCTCGATGAGCGAGCGCAGCAGGGTCGACACGAGTTCGACGTCCGCGGCCGGGTACGTGCCGAGCCCGCTCTCCGTGCGCACCCGTCCGGCGAGCACCGCGGGCAGCGACGGCTCGTCCAGTTGGAGCAGCACCGACGCCCGGGGCAGCCGCCGGGCCACCGCCACCACGTGCTCACGCAGCCCCTCCGTGAGCGAACCGGTCAGGTCGCGTACCGCACCCGGGTCGCGCAACATCCGGCCACCGATCGGCAGCTCCACGGCGGCGGCGAGGGTGAACGGTCCCCCGGCCTGCACCTTGATCGGCCCGGCGTACTCCTCGGCCTGCTCGGCGAGCTGGTCGAGGTCGCGCTCCATGAGGTCCCGGGCGCGGCGCAGCTCACGACCAGGGCGCGGGGCGATCCGCCAGCGGGCCGCGTACAGCTCCACGGGCAGCTCGACCAACAGGCCGGCGGTGCGGCCGATCAGGTCGGCGCCCGGGCCGCGGGCCGGCAACTCGGGCAGGTGCGGCAGGTTGGGTAGTTCCCCGAGGACGATCCGCTGCGCCTCGGCGATGTCGGTGCCCGGCAGCGATCCGATGCCGGTCGCCGCGCCGGTCGGCCACGGCCACGCCTGATCTGTCACGGGCGAAGGGTATCCGGTGAGCCCTGCCGATCCGCCCGGCGGCGGCACTCAGCCCGCGATGGTGGCGGAGCCGAGCACGATGTCGCCCGCCGGATCCGGCCGGTACGCCACCACCGCCTGCCCGGCGGCGACTCCCCGCAACGGACGACGCAGCTCGGCGTGGAGCGTGTCGCCGTCCAGCGCGACGGTCGCCGGCACCACGTCACCGTGCGCACGCAACTGCACCTCGCACTCGATCGGGCCGTCCGGACGCGGGCCGCCGGTCCAGACCGGACGCTCCGCGCGCACCTGGGCCACCTCCAGCGCCTCGGCCGGGCCGACGGTCACCGTGTTGGTCTTCGGGGTGATGGAGAGCACGTAGCGCGGCCGGCCGTCCGGGGCGGGCCGGTCCAGGTGCAGGCCGCGTCGCTGGCCGACGGTGTACGCGTACGCCCCGGCATGGGTGCCGACGACCGCCCCGCTGGTCGCGTCGACCACCTCACCCGGCTGCTCGCCCAGCCGCTGCGCGAGGAAACCCCGGGTGTCGCCGTCGGCGATGAAGCAGATGTCGTGGGAGTCCGGCTTCTCGGCGACCGCGAGCCCCCGCCGCGCGGCCTCGGTCCGGACCTCCGCCTTCGTCGAGTCGCCGAGCGGGAAGACGGACCGGTCCAGCTGCTCCCGGCTGAGCACCGCCAGCACGTACGACTGGTCCTTGGCCAGGTCGGCGCTGCGCCGCAGCAGGCCGTCCGTGCCGAGCCGGGCATGGTGGCCGGTGACCACCGCGTCGAAGCCCAGGGCGATCGCCCGGTCCAGCACCGCGGCGAACTTGATCTTCTCGTTGCAGCGCAGGCACGGGTTCGGGGTACGCCCGGCCGCGTACTCGGCGACGAAGTCGTCCACCACGTCCTCATGGAACCGGTCGGCCATGTCCCAGACGTAGAACGGGATGCCGATCACGTCGGCGGCGCGACGCGCATCCCGGGAGTCTTCCAGCGTGCAGCAGCCCCGCGCTCCGGTGCGGTAGGTCTTCGGATTGCGGGACAGCGCCAGATGCACGCCGGTCACGTCGTGCCCGGCGTCAACCGCCCGTGCCGCCGCGACCGCCGAGTCGACCCCGCCGGACATCGCCGCCAATACCCTCACCAGCTGACTCCCTTCCGCCTTCCAACCCTAACCACCCGATCGGGCCGACTGCCCGCCCGATCCGCCCGCTGCCGCGCGGCCCACTCGCCCGGCGGTTCGGCAGCGCTGTGCCGGAGGACGAATCGGACGCCACACCCCACTGATCGGCAGCCGAGGCGCCGGGCGAGGGCAGCCGGGATCAGCGAGAGGTGCGGTAGGCGGCGGCCCGGCGGGCGCGCTCGACCGCGCCGGGAAGTGCGGCGATCAGCGCGTCGACGTCCTCCCGTGACGAGGTGTGGCCGAGGGTGAAGCGCAGCGACGATCGGGCCCGGTCGTCGTCGGCGCCCAGCGCCAGCAGCACGTGCGAGGGCTGGGCCACCCCCGCGGAGCAGGCCGACCCGGTGGAGCAGGCGATGCCCTGGGCGTCGAGGAGCAGCAGCAGGGCGTCGCCCTCGCAGCCGGGGAAGGAGAAGTGCGCGTTGCCGGGTAGCCGGTCCACCGGGTCGCCGTTGTAGACCACCTCGGGCACGGCCCGGCGGACCCGCTCGACCAGGTCGTCGCGGAGCGCGGCGACCCGCGACGCGTACTCCTGCTGGCCCTTGACCGCCGCTTCCACCGCGACGGCGAAGGCCACGATTCCGGCGGTGTCCAGGGTGCCGGAGCGTATGTCGCGCTCCTGACCGCCGCCGTGCAGCAGCGGGGTGGCCGCCACGTCACGGCCCAGCAGCAGGGCACCCACTCCGACCGGCCCGCCGAGTTTGTGCCCGGTCACGGTCAGCGCCGACACCCCGCTGGCGGCGAAGTCGACCGGCACCTGACCGACCGCCTGGATCGCGTCGGTGTGAAAGGGCACGCCGTACTCGGCGGCGACCGCAGCCAGCTCACTGATCGGCTGGATGGTGCCCACCTCGTTGTTGGCCCACATGGCGGTCACCACCGCGACCCGGTCGCCGTGGGCCTCCAGTTCGGCGCGGAGCGCGGCGGGGTCGACGTGGCCGGTGGGGTCGACCGGCAACGAGCCCACCTCCGCGCCCTCGTGTTCGCCCAGCCAGTCCACGGCGTCCAGCACCGCGTGGTGCTCCACCGCGCTGGACACCACTCGACGGCGGCGGTCCACGCCCCCCCGACGTGCCCAGAAGATGCCCTTGACGGCGAGGTTGTCGCTCTCCGTGCCACCGCCCGTGAAGATCACTTCAGAGGGCCGGGCGCCCAGGACCGCCGCCACCCGTTCGCGGGATTCCTCCACCCGACGACGAGCCTGCCGGCCGGCCGCGTGCAGCGACGACGCGTTGCCGACCTCACGTGCGGTGGCGACGTACGCCTCCAGTGCCTCGTCGAGCATCGGAGTGGTAGCCGCGTGATCCAGGTAAGCCATCACCGCTCAGCCTACGGCGGCGCTACGGACGGTCGGCGGGCGAGGGCACCTCGGGTACGTCACGGGTCGTCCGGGCGATCCAGCGGTGCGGGCGCGGTTCCCCGGAGGGGTTCCGGGGCACTGCTTTCGCCAGTCGCCGAGCCGGATTCATCGCCTTGGGCGGTACTGAACGGCGCACATCAGGCATACTCGGATATCGACGTCCCCACCCGGTCAGGCGTCACCTGCCCCGCTCGGCGACCGCACGCCGGGGGCACCCCGACGGGCTGATCGGCGGGCCGGCTCAGCTCCCCGGCCCGCCGATCAGCTCCCATCAGCCGACCGGGGACACGGGTGGACGGGTACGGAGAAGGAGTGGCGGCCCACGGCGGACCGGCCACTCCTTCTCGGTGTCTGCGTCGGGCGGGCGATACTCCGCCCGACAGCTCACTTGCGCTTGCGGATCTCCTCCGCGGCCTGCGGTACGACCTTGAACAGATCGCCGACCACGCCGAGGTCGGCCAGCTCGAAGATCGGCGCCTCGGCGTCCTTGTTCACCGCGACGATGGTCTTCGAGGTCTGCATGCCGGCCCGGTGCTGGATGGCCCCGGAGATGCCGAGCGCGATGTAGAGCTGCGGCGAGACCGTCTTACCGGTCTGGCCGACCTGGAACTGGTGCGGGTAGAAGCCGGAGTCGACCGCCGCCCGGGAGGCGCCGACCGCGCCGCCGAGCAAGTCGGCCAGCTCCTCGACCAGCTTGAAGTTGTCCGCGTTGCCGACACCGCGGCCGCCGGAGACGACCACCGACGCCTCGGTCAGTTCCGGACGTGAGCCCTTCTGCTCGGCGACCCGGTTCACGACCTTGGCCAGCTTGTCGGTGTCGCCGACGGTGACGGCGAGCTGCTCGACCGCCGGGCTGGCGGCGGCCGGGACCGGGTTGACCGAGTTCGGCCGGAGGGTGACCAGCGGCAGGCCGCGGGTGACCTTGGACTTCACGATTGCGGAGCCGGCGAAGGCCACCTGGGTGGCGGTGCCGTCGGCGTCCAGCGCGACAACGTCGGTCAGGATGCCGTTGTCGAGCTTGATCGCCAGCCGCGCGGCGATCTCCTTGCCCTCCTGGGAGGAGGCGAGCAGCACGGCGGCGGGCTCGACCCGGCGGACCAGCTCGGCCAGGACGGTGGCCTTCGGGGCCACCAGGTAGCCGTCGACCTCCTCGCCCTCTGCGGCGTAGATCTTCTCCGCGCCGTACTCGCCCAGCTTGGCGCTCAGCGCCTCGGCCGCGCCGCTGCCGCCGAGCACGACGGCGCTGGGCGTGCCCAGCTCGCGGGCGAGGGTGAGCATCTCCAGGGTGACCTTCTTGACGCCGAACTCGCGGGTGGCTTCGACGACGACGAGAACCTCAGACATGTCCAGACCTCTCACACGAACTTCTCGGTGGCGAGGAACTCGACCAGCTTGACGCCGCCGTCGCCCTCGTCGGTGACCTTCGCGCCGCTGGAGCGCGGCGGGCGCTTGGAGTGCTCGACCACGGCGCTGGTGGCGCCGTCGAAGCCCACCTCGGCCGGGGCCACGCCCAGGTCACCCAGGGAGAGGGTCTGCACCGGCTTCTTCTTGGCCGCCATGATGCCCTTGAAGGACGGGTAGCGCGGCTCGTTGATGGTGTCCCAGACCGAGACCACGGCCGGCGTGGCGGCGGTGACGACCTCGTAACCCTCCTCGGTCTGCCGCTCGATGGTGAGCGTGCCGCCGTCGACGGTGAGCTTGCGGGCGCCGGTCAAGGCCGCCACGCCCAGCCGCTCGGCGATCATGTGCGGCATGACCTGGACCCGACCGTCGGTCGACTCCGCGCCGCAGATGACCAGGTCGGCATTGAGGGTGCCCAGCGCGGCGGCGAGCACCTTCGAGGTGGTCACGGCGCAGGAACCGTGCAGCGCGTCGTCCACGACGTGCACGGCCTTGTCCGGGCCCATCGACAGCGCCTTGCGGATCGACTCGGTCGCCCGGTCCGGACCCATGGTCAGGATGGTCACCTCGCCGCCGTGCGCCTCCTTGATCTTCAACGCCTCTTCGATGGCGTACTCGTCCATCTCGTTGATGACGTTGTTCGCCGAACCGCGGTCGACGGTGTTGTCGTCACTGCGCAGGTTGCGGTCCGCGCCCGAATCGGGCACCTGCTTGACGAGTACGACGATGTTCATCGCGCTTCGACGACCCCTCCTGTGTGGTGTTGCGAATCGCTCGCCCGGTCTGGGCCGCAGCCTCCCGCGTGACTTAACGATCGGTCAACTGCGGGCCGCTGTGCGGTTGCCCACGGGCGTGATGTTACCTGCCAGTAGGTAAGACCTCTGGCGAGGCACAGAGTGACACAGCCCACTGACCCGGCCCGACCCGGCGTACACTCCCCGGCGGGAGGTGACCGAAATGTCCGAGCTTGCGGAATATGCCAGGCCGGCGGGCTCGACCGGCAGCCCGCCGCCACGGCGCGAGAATGCCGCCGGCAACTGCCGGACTCGTACCGCTGTGCCTGCGGGCAGATTCGCGACCGCTGCGTACGGGCCACCGTACGGGCGCTCTGGTCGCCGACAAGCCTGACCGCCGCACCGCCCGCCCGGATCAGCCCTCCCCGCCCAGCGCGGCCCTGATCCGTTCGATCATCGCCGCCTCAGCCGGGGCCACCCCCGCGTGCGCCCTGGCCACCCGGTCGGCAGCGGCGAGCACTACCTCCCGGTACGCCGCCAGATCCGCCGGCGACTTCTCGCGCAGGATCCGCACCGCCGCGCCGAGCGCCGGCAGCACCGTCGCCTCGACCTCGAGTGCCGAATCACGCGGGAGCCTCGGCAGCGGACCCGTGGTGAGCGCCGCGCGGACCACACCCGACGCGTCGGCGAACGCGCCCGACGCGGCCAGGCTCTCCTTGAGCACGGCCAGCATGCCCAGGTCCACGTTCGACACCAGGAAGACCGCGCCGAACGCGCCGGTCTTGAGCGTCAACCGCTCCTCGTCCGTCAACACCTGGGACATGATCACGGAGTGTAGACGTACGGGGTGGTGGTGGTGACCGCGACGAGGCCGAGCCGCTCGAGAATCGGTCGGCTCTCCGCGGAGGCGTCCACCTGGAGCAGGGTCCGGTCGCGCTGCGCGGCCAACCGCGCCCGATGGACCACCAGCGCGCGGTAGATGCCCCGGCGCCGCCACTGCGGCAGCGTCG
Source organism: Micromonospora sp. NPDC005367 (assembly GCF_040606825.1). Classification (NCBI taxonomy): domain Bacteria; kingdom Bacillati; phylum Actinomycetota; class Actinomycetes; order Micromonosporales; family Micromonosporaceae; genus Micromonospora; species Micromonospora sp. NPDC005367. Next base: position 8,210 of record NZ_JBEXFP010000022.1, read on the forward strand.
AGCCACCCCAGAGCGAGGCGAAGCCGGTACCCGACGGGTAACGGACCCAGCCTGCGCTCACCACTGTCTCGTCCGCCTCCGCCACCACGATGGTGATCGACTGTGGGTCCACGGCCATCTCCCGCTCCAGGGCCACCCCGAGGTGGCTGCGGTCGGCCTGCCAGACCTCCTCCTCCATCGCCACGATCCGGTCCAGGTCCGCGCGGGCGGTCACCTCCCGCAGACGTACCCCCTCGGGCACCACGGGCAGCGTGGCGGCCAGCGGCGCGACCGGCCCGATCACGACGGACTCCTGCTCCTCCGGCACGAACCCGGCCGCGCGCAACCGGTCGGGCAGGTCCGCCGGCTCGTCGTGACCGGTGAGCTTCCACTCCACCTGCTCGCCCCGCTGCCGGAACAACTCGACCTGCCGGGCGATCAACTCGTCGAGCGCCGTACCCGTCAGACCACCCAGATCGCGGTAGGTGAGGAAACCCCCGTGATCGAGGCCGAGCACCCGGTACAGCGGCCCGTCCTGCTCGACCGTCACCCCCGCCGGCACCGGATCCGGCAGGTCGGGTCGCAGCTGGGTGTCGTACGCGGCCCGCAGGGTGGTGGCATCAAGATCCGTCATCGCTTCAGGCTACGACCCGTGACCAGCGGATAATCGGCATCGTGTGGGAGTCCATCAGGCGTTGGTTCGACCCGCGGGAGCTGCGCTCGGTCGGTAGCACTCCCGACTACCGGTTCTCGCTGGCCAACGAGCGGACCTTCCTCGCCTGGTTGCGTACCGGGCTGGCGCTCGTGGGTGGCGGGCTGGCCACCGCCCAGTTCCTGCCGCCGCTGCCACTGCGGCACCTGCGCGAGGCGATCGCGGTGGTCCTGCTGCTGCTCGGCGGCGCCGTGGCGGTTCGCGCGGTCGACCACTGGGCGCGTACCGAGCGGGCGATCCGGCTCGGCGAGGAGCTGCCCGCCTCCCGGTTCCCGGCCATCCTCGCCCTCACCGTCGGCCTCGGCGCGCTGCTGTTGGTGGCCACGGTGCTGGTGACGGCGCTCGGCGGTCGGTGACCACCCGGCCCGGCGCCCCGGAGCCCGCCCGAGAGCCGAACGCCGGCCCGGGCGGCACAGCCGACGACAGGCAGCCGCGCGACCCCGGTCTCCAGCCGGAACGGACCCGGTTGGCGTGGCGACGGACCGCACTCACGCTGACCGTGGTGACCGCGCTGGCCGTCCGCCTGGCGCTCGCCGGTGACACGGCTGACGCGCTGCTCGCGTTCACCGCCCTGGTCCTGTGGGCGGCGGTGCTGCCGATCTACTGGCGACGCGGCACCAGGACCGGGCCGACCTCCGGCTACGGGCCCGGCCTGCCCACCGTCGCCCTCGGCGCGGCGGCGCTCGCCCTGCTGGGTGTGGTGCTGGTGTTGCGCGGGCTGTCATGAGCGCCCGGGTGCGCAATGATGGGCGCATGTTCCGGCTGTACGCCCTCCTCTTCGTGGCGCAAATCATCCTCGCGGTCTGCGCGCTGATCAGCTGCCTCTCCGCCGAGGAGGGTCAGATCCGCGCCCTGCCCCGGGTCGCCTGGGTGCTGATCATCCTGTTCTTCCCGCTGGTCGGCTCGATCGCCTGGTTCCTCGCCGGCCGGGAGAGAGTCGGTGGCCCGGCGACCGGCGGGCCGAAGCGGTGGACGCCCGCCCGTGAGCGCCCGCAGCAGCTCGCCCCGGACGACGACCCCGAGTTCCTCAAGTCCATCGCCGAGCGGTCCCGCCGCGACGACCAGGAACTCTTCCACCGCTGGGAAGAGGACCTGCGCCGCCGCGAGGAGGACCTGCGCCGCCGGGAGACCGACGGGCCGGACGGCCCGCCACGAGCGGCCCACGACGGCGAATCGCCTCGCGAGGAGGACCGCCCCGAGGTTTAGGTGATCGTCGGCCAGGACGGCGGCGGCAGGCTGACAGTGGTGGCCCGGCAGTGACATGCCGCTGAGCCTTCGCTGACGCCGCCGGTCGCGCCGCCGCCGAGACCGGCGGCGGCGCCGGTGCCGGTCAGGCGAGGTTCGACGAGCGGGGGTACGCGTCCGACGCGTCGGTGAGCACGTTCACCAGGTACGGCACGCCGGCGTCGAAGGCCCGTTGCAGCGCCGGCCCGAGGTCGGCAGCCTTCGCCACGGTCTCCCCGGCACCGCCGAGCGCGCTGACCACCAGGTCGTAGCGCAGCTCCGGCTGCAGGTCGGCGGCGACGTCGTAGCCGTACATGGCACGCATCGGGTGCTTCTCCAAGCCCCAGATGCCGTTGTTGCCGACCACGATCACGACGGGCAGCTTCTGCCGGACCAGCGACTCCACGTCCATCAGCGAGAAACCGGCCGCGCCGTCTCCCATCAGCACACAGATCTGCCGGTCCGGGTGGCTGATCCGGGCACCCATCGCGTAGCCCATGCCGGTGCCGAGGCAGCCGTACGGGCCGGGATCGAGCCAGGTGCCGGGCTGCGCGGGTTCGAGGTAGCGTCCGGCGTACGACACGAAGTCCCCGCCGTCGCCGATGGTGATGGCGTCGCGGGCCAGCACTTTGCGCAGCTCGCCGTAGACCCGGGCCGGGCGGATCGGGTCGGTCTCGGCGGCCATCTCCTCGGCGTGCCGGGCGCTCGCGGCGTCCTCGGCGGCACGGAGGTCGGCGATCCAACCGGCGTGGTCCGCCCGGTCGTCCCGGTGATCGGCCAGGGCCGAGAGGATCAGCCGCAGGTCACCGGCCGGGGCGGCGGCCGGCTGGACATGCCCGGCGCGCTGGCTGGGGGCGTCCACGATGTGCACGACCTCGGCGTCGCCGAAGTCGCCGAAGTTGAGCCGGAAGTCCAGCGGGGTGCCGACCACCACGACGACGTCGGCACCGGAGAGCGCGGCCCGGCGGGCTTTGGCGAAGGCGAGCGGGTGCTCCGGTGGGAGCGAGCCGCGCCCCATGCCGTTGGCGAAGACCGGCACCTGCAACGCCTCGGCCGCCTCGCGCAGCGCCGCGGTCGCGTCGCCGGCGTAGACGTCCGAACCGGCGATGATGACCGGTCGTTCGGCGGCGGCGACCAGGCCGGCCGCCCGGGCGACCTCCTCCGGGTCCGGCTCGACCGGGGCGATACCGGGTGGCGCGGGCAGCTCCGCGTCGGCGACGGAGAAGACCGTCTCCAGCGGGAAGTCGAGGAAGACCGGTCCACGGTGCGGGGTGAGGGCGGCGGTCAGCGCGGCGGTCACGGCGCGGGGGATGTCCTCGGTGCTGAAGACCGTCTCGGCGTGCTTGGTGACCGGCGCGACCAGCGGCAGGTGGTCCATCTCCTGCAGGCTGCCCGAGCCCCAGCGGAAGGCCGGTGCCCGGCCGCCCAGCACCAGCACCGGAGAGGCGTTGAAGAACGCGCTGGTCAGACCCGAGATGCCGTTGGTGACGCCGGGGCCGGCGGTGAGGACGGCCAGGCCGGGGCGGCGCTGGAGCTTCGCCACCGCCTCGGCCGCGAAGACCGCGGACTGCTCGTGCCGGACGTCGTAGATCGGAAAGCCGGTCTTGTGGGCGGCGTCGTAGAGCGGGAAGACGTGCCCGCCGGAGAGGGTGAACATCTCCCGTACGCCGTGCGCGCGTAGTGCCGCGAGCGCCAGCTCCCCGCCGTGACCTTCGATCTGCTCCGTCATGGTCGCTCCCCTCGTCCGTGGCCGGGGTCACAGGTTACCCACCGGTCACTCCGCGCGGGCGACTGCGCCCCGGCCGGCGGTTCGCACCACCACCGGCCCGGGTCACGGACTCGCGGAACGGCCGCGCCCGCCCGGCGCAGGGGGTCGTGACACCGGGCGGGCGCGGTCGCGGAGGTGGGTCAGCGGAGCTTCATCACCACCGCGAGCGGCTCGGTCCGGTACGGAGTGTCCGTCTCGAACGCCAGCTGCGCCTGGTACTGACCGTGCCCGGAGTGGACCGGGGCGGCGGCCGTCAGCGTCACCGTGACCGACCGCCCCGCCGGGATGGTCAGCTCGGTCTGGTTCGCGGACAGCCACGACACGTCGCTGCCCCGGATGCAGGACTCGAGACCCGGCAACTGCTGGGCCGAACCGGTCTCCACGCTGCCGTCCACCAGTCCACCGATCTGGTACGTGCCGCAGGCGGCGCCACCGCGCTGCCGCGCGTTCAACGCGTCCGGCAGCTTCGACCAGACAGCCGTGGCCGGGTCGAACTCCAGCACCTGCCGGCTGAGGTCACCGCCGATGGTGCCGCCGATGATCCGCAGCTTGCCGTTGACGGTGGCGTACGCCATGCCGTAACCCGACACGGGCAGGCCGGTCGTCTGCACCCAGGTGTCGGACTCCGGGAAGTACCGGTAGCTCTCCAGCACGGCGTCGTACTGGCGCGGGATGTACCCACCGGTGCAGACCACGCCGTCGCCGGCCGCGCCGCAGGCGTGGTACGCGACGGTCCGCGGGTAGTCGGCGAGGCGGGTCCAGCGGTCCGCGGCGGGGTCGTAACGGTACGCCCGCGCCGTGGGGTCCGGGCAGGCGCCGTCCGGGCAGCCGCCGACGACGTAGAGCCGGCCGTCGACGGTGGTGCTCGCCGCGTTGGCGACCCCGGCGGGCAGGTCGGCCCGACGCGACCACTTGTCGGTCATCGGGTCGTACGCCCAGGTCTGCGTCGCGGGAATCCCGGAACCGGTGAGACCACCGGTGACGTACAACTTGCCGTCGATGAAACCGCCCGCCGCGCCGGCTCGCTCCTCGGGCAGGTCGGCGATCCGCTTCCAGGCCCGGGCCTGCGAGTCGAAGACGTACCCCTCGTTCATGACGTAGCCGTAGGAGTCACCGCCGACCGAGTAGACCGTGCCGTCGTTGTCGGCCACCACGTTGTCGATCAGCGGCAGCGGAAGCTCGGGCAGGTCGACCCACGCGCTGCCGTCCGCGGCCTGCTGGGCGGGCGTCTGCGACGAGCGGGCGGCGTCCGCGGCGACGCGGACCCGGTCCGCGGTGTACCCGCGGTCCTGCTCGACCAGCTTGACCCGCAGCGGCTGGTCACCGTCGTTGGTGAGCCGGACCTGCTCGGCGGCGGTCTTCCCGGCTCGTACGTCCAGCGACACATCGGACTGGCGGACCGTCAGCCGCCCCGCCTCCAGCTTCCAGTCCCGGCGGACGACCCGGTCCCGCTCGACCCGCACCTTCGCGGTGGTGTCGGCGTAACGCAGGCCGCTCACGGTCACCGGAGTGGTCGCGTCGCCCTCGGCGAAGAACCAGTAGTAGCCGTCGTCGAGGGCAGGGTCGTCGTCGGTGGCCCGGCTGGTGGCCACGGCCGACCGGTCGGTGCGGGTGGAGACGGTGGCGCCGAGGAGCGCGCCGCCGGTGTTGTCGTCCCGGACCTGCCCGGCGATGATCCCGCCCGGCACCAGGGCGCACGTCCGCTGGCCCACGAAGACGTTGTCGAGCTGCCACCAGTACGAGAGGTTGCCCTGGTAGCGGAACCGGACCTGGACGCCGGACTTCCCGGCCACCTGCGGGATCGGGATCTCCATGTGCCCCCGCACGTCGACGTTCGGGAGGCGGTAGACCTCGCTCCACGTCGCCCCGTTGTCGAGGCTGAGGTCGATGGCCCCCTTCTGCACTCCGAAGTTGGAGGCGGGGAAGTCGCTGTCGAACCCGATCACCGGCTGGGTGATGCCGGCCAGGTCCGCCGAGGGGGTGACCAGGGTCGTGTCGATGTCACCGGCCTGGACCCAGGTGTTGACGGCGGCGAAGCCACCGTCGCCGCCGGTCAGGTTGCCCCGGGTGCCCGGGTCGTCGAAGCGCCACGTCTGGCCGGCACCGGATTCGTCGGTGACCTTCCAGCCGTCCCGCGGCCCGTCGGTCCAGCCGGTGAAGTCGGTGCCGACGCCGTGGTAACGCCAGGTGTAGCCGGGAGCGGCACACGACGCCTCGATGGCGAGCCGTACGTCGTGCCGCACGTCGGTCGGCCGGCCCTTGGGCTGCGGGTCGACGCTGACAGTCGCCGTCCCGGTGGTGTAGCCGGGCATGTCGACCGGCGACACGTGCAGGGTGTAGTCGGCACCGACCGGCAGCTCCACCTGGTAGCGACCCGTGTAGGGATCGGTGTAGACCGCGTCCGTCGGGTAGCCGTCGATGGCGACCTTCGCGTAGACCGGCCAGCCGTGCCCCGAGCCGTCGGTGACGGTACCGGTGAGCGTGCGGGTCGCGATCGCCGTCATCTTGATGTCGCGGGTCAGCTTCGCGTCGGCGGCGACCACGACCCGGACCGGCGCCGGAGCCTGGTAGCCGAACTCGGCGGCCACCACGTCGTACGTGCCGGCCGGGACGGCCAGCTGGTAGGTGCCCTTGGCGTCGGTCATCGCGTGGTAGGTGTTGCCGGCGGTGTCCGTGGCGGTGACCGTCACCCCGTCGAGCGCACCCTGCTTCTTGCCGTGCGGGTTCTTGCCGCTGGTGACCGTCCCGCTGACCTGCCCGGTCGGGCCGAGGGTCAGCGCGGAGACGCCGTTGGGGGTGCCCAGGCCGGTCGGCCCGTCCCAGCCGGGGCCGGCGGTGCACAGCAGGTCGCCGCACCACCCGTTCGAACCCTCGGTGACGTCGAAGAGCCCGGCGTCGGCACCCTTGCGGTACGGGTAGGTGACCGGGTACGTCCCGGGAACCGCGTCACCGGCGAGGGCGTACATCCCGGCGACGAGCGGCGCGGACAGCGAGGTGCCGCCCCAGCGCGCCCAGCCGTCCTGGCCGGAGGTGTTGTAGACGGCCAGGCCGGATTCCGGCGCGGCCGTGGCGGAGATGTCGGCGTTGGCCCGCTTGTCCCCGCAGTGCGTGTCGATGTCGTCCTGGTACGACGGCCGCGGCTCGACGAACGAGCACCCGCTGCCCGCCGCTTCCCAGGCGGTCTCCGACCAGCCACGGGCCTTGGAGGCGTCCCTGGTCAGCAGCGTGCCGCCGACCGACACCACGTCCGGGTGGGTCGCCGGGTAGCTCTGCACGTTGCCGATGTCACCACTGGACACGGTGATCACGATGCCCGGGTGGTCGTAGTGGGCGTGGCTCGCGTACTGGGTGACCGACTCGCCGGCGACGCCGTACGAGTTGGAGATCGCGTCGGCGCCGAGCCGGGCGGCGGTGTCGACGGCGTAGCCGAGGCTGCCCATCGAGTTGTTGCCGGCCTGCACCAGCAGGATGTCGCACTTCGGGCACGCCGACGAGACGGCGTCCAGGTCCAGGGCTGCCTCGATCGACCAGTCCGGACTCTCGACCGGGTAGTCGGTCCCGCCGCGCTGGTCGACCTTGCGGAAGCAGCCGTTCGCGGTGGTGCACGGCGGCAGGCCGTAGTGGGCACGGAAGACCGCGAGGTCGGCCTCGGCGGCCGCGTACCCGAACGCTCCGACGATGGCGACCGTCTGGCCCTCGCCGCCGTCGGGAAGCCGGTAGGCGGACTTGATGTCCGCAGGTCCCAGGGCGTCGGCCGGCGGGCCGGCGAGCTTCGTCCGCCGCTGCGTGTCCTCGGCGAGCCCGACCGCGAAGCAACGGGCCCATGGTCCGTCCTCGCCGACCTTCTCCTTCGAGGTGGTGTTGCAGCCGGCCGGCTGGTAGCGGGTCGCCTCCCAGCCCGCCGCCGACGGCTCGGCCTTCGGTGCCGCCTGCGCCGGGGTACCGGGCAGCGCGCCGACGGCGAGCAGTGACAGTGTGAGGGCTGCGGTCAGCCCGCCGAGAAGGCCCCTGTGAAGCCGTCTCCGCCGTAAGGGCACGGACATCCATTACTCCTTACCAGTGATGCCACGGACACGCCTCGCCGTTGAGGCCGCGCACCCTCCCGTCAGGACGGACGCGATCCTGGACACGAATGGGACACACGTTGACGGATGATCTTGGCATGCGTCGAAAGGCACGGACAATGTGCCGGGACTTTCATGTTCCGGACAGCTGGCCGGTTCCCGACGGAGGCTTCGGATGTGGCATGTGGTGGACGTCTCGGAGGCCGAGGAGCGCGTCTACGAGGCGCTGGCTCGGCGCCGGCAGGCGACGGCCGGGGATCTCCTCAGTGACGTCGTGCTGTCCCGGGCACAGCTGACCCGTACGCTCGGCCGGCTGGTCGACCGCGGCCTGGCCAGCCGGCTCTCCGGCCGCCCCACACGGTACGCGGCGACACCTCCCGACCAGGTCGCCACCGTCCTGATCGCCGAGCGGGAGCGCGACCTGCTTCGGCTGCGCACCCATGCCGACCAGCTGGCGAAGGAACTTCGGCGACACGACGGCACCGGCCGCCATCCGGCGGAACTCGTCGAGGTGATCGAAGGGCCGACCAACCTACGAGCCACCCTCGTACGGCTCCAGCGCGAGGCGCGCGTGCAGATCCGCGGGTTGGACCGGCCGCCGTACCTCGACAATCCGGTCAGCGGCAACACCGAGGAGGCCCACCAGATCGCCAACCGTGGGCTGACCTACCGGGTGATCTACGACCGGTCGGCGCTGGCGATACCCGGGCGGATGGCGGAGATCTGGCGCGGCATCCAGAGCGGCGAACGCGCCCGGGTCGCCAGCAACGTGCCGATGAAGATGATGCTGAGCGACGACCGGCTCGCGCTGATCCCCGTCATGACGGGCGGGCAACTGGCCGACGCCGCGTACCTGATCCACCCGTCGTCGCTGCTGGACGCGGTCTGCGAGCTGTTCGAGGCGCTCTGGGAACGGGCCGTCGCGATCAACCGCGCCGTCGTGAACCGCGGCGGCGCCGATCGGCCCGACGCCGTCGAGTTGGCCGCCGAGAGTCACCCGGACCAACTCTCCGACCGGGACACCGAGCTGATCGGTCTGTTGGCCGGCGGCGCCACCGACGAGCGGATCGCCCGCACCCTCGGCTGGAGCGTACGAACGGTGCACCGGCACGTGCATCGCATCATGGCGATGGTCGGCGCCGAGACCCGGTTCCAGGCCGGCATGGAGGCGGTCCGTCGCGGCTGGATCTGACCGGCCGGGGCCGCCCGCCACACCCGGCCGGGGGCCGCTCAGCGACCGGTGAAGTCCGGCTTGCGCTTCTCGACGAAGGCGGCCATGCCCTCGCGCCGGTCGTCGGTGGCGAAGAGCGCGGCGAAGAGCTGGCTCTCCCAGGCCAGGCCCGAGTTCAGGTCCATGTCCAGGCCACCGTCGACGGCCAGCTTCGCCGCGCGCAGCGCCTGGCTCGGACCGTGCACGTACGGGCGGACCATCTCGACCGCGGTCGAGTAGACCTCGGCGGCCGGCGCGACCCGATCGGCGAGACCGATCCGCAGCGCCTCCTCGGCGTCGACCATCCGGCCGGACATGACGAGTTCCTTGGCCCGGGCCGGGCCCACCAGGCGGGCCAGCCGCTGGGTGCCGCCGGCACCCGGGATGATCCCCAGCTTGATCTCCGGCTGGCCGAGCTTCGCGTCCTCGGCGACGACCCGCCAGTCGCAGGCCAGGGCCAGCTCGCACCCGCCGCCGAGCGCGTACCCCGTGATCGCGGCCACCACCGGCTTCGGAATGCGGGCGAACACGCCGAGCGCGCTGGAGAGATCGGCCGCCCGAGCCGCCATGTCCACGTAGGACATGTCGGCCATCTCCTTGATGTCCGCGCCCGCGGCGAAGACCTTCTCCCCGCCGTACACGATCACGGCGCGGACCTCGGGGTCGGCGGAGGCCTCGGTGGCGGCGGCGCGCAACTCCTCCTGGACCTGCTTGTTCAGTGCGTTCATCGGCGGCCGATCCAGCCGGATGGTGCCGATACCGTCCTTGATTTCCAGCCGCACGAACTCGCTCACGCCGCCCTCACTTCCTCGTCGAAGTCGCGTGCCAACCATACGGCCACGCTCGTTTGGTACGTAGTCTGGTGTCAGCCCCGGGGCCGGGAGTCCAGCGATGACGACGTACTACGACGACAGGTCGGTGCAGGTCACCTCGACCGCCATCCGGGTTGACGACCGCGTCTACCCGCTCGCCGAGATCAGCATGGTCTGGCACCGGCGGGGCAGCCGCTCCTGGCGGGTCCTCGCGGGCCGGGGCGCGCTCGGCGCGGCCATGGCCGGTCCGCTGGCGGCGGCCGTCCTGGGCGTCGGGCTGGCACTCTGGCTGGACCGCTCCCCCACCGTCACCATCGCGATCGTCGGCGCCTCGGTGCTGGTCGGGCTCGCCGTCGGGCCGGTCGCCGACTTCCTCTTCGAGTATCTGGACCGCTCCTACGCCCGGGGCAGCCGCCAACGGGAACTCTGGGTGCGCTGGCAGGGCCGGCACATCCGATTGCTGCACACCGGTGACGCGCTCCGGTTCGGTCAGATCTACCGCGCCGTGCAGCGGGCGGTCGAGCAGGCGCCGCCGCCGGGCGCCGCCAGGGCGGCCGCCCGCCCGGTGCGCAGTCGCGGACGGCGGAACTAGAAACGGATCGGCACATCCGGCAGCATGTCCAGGCCGCGCAGCAGTCCGTAGAGGTCCTGCTCACCCCAGAACTGCACGATCCGGCCGCCGGCCAGCCGGTACATCTTGCACACGCTCTGCACGGCCGTCGCACCGGTGGCGTCCCGGCGGTAGGTCAGGGCGAGTGACACGGTGACCCGGTCGCCGGCGGGGAAGATCTCGACGAGCGCCAGGTCGACCACGGTGAGCCCGGGCGAGGCGACGGCCTGCTCCACGTGGTGCCGGCCCCGCACCGCCGTGCCGGAGCCGTAGATCTGCACGTCCTCCGCGACCACCGCGCGCAGCTCGACCAGGTCCTTGGTGACGAAGGTACGCAGATACCGCCGAACCACCTCGACGTTGCGCTCCTGTTCGACTCGCTCGTGTTCGACTCGCTCGTGTTCGGTCCGTTGGCGTTCGGTCCGTTGGTGTTCGATCCGTTGGTGTTCGGTCCGTTGGTGTTCGGTCCGCTCACGCCCGGTCGTCAGGTGCTCACCCATTCCGCGACGCTACACATCTCCGCCCACGTTCTCCCCGCCTCGACTGCTGCCGAGCCAGCATGGCCAGCTGTGCGGCCCCAGCGCGCAACGACGACGTAACCTGCGTGAGCCCGGGCAGGAAGGACCTCTACCTCGACTGCTTTGGAGCTGATGACTTAAACGACTCACCGCAGCGCCATCGACGGCAGCCGAAACGGCGACGGCTCGAAGCAGCGGCAACACAAAAAAGTGAACGCTCAAGAACACGACGGCTCAGGAACAACCCCCGCCTCCGGAACAACCCCACCTCCGGGGTGGAGCACCGGCGGCGGGCGCTGCCCCGGAACGTCGGCCCCGATCGCCGGCACCGCGGAACGGGTGGCCAGCAAGCCAGCGGGCCGGCTCATCGGCGAGCCAACAGGCCAGCAAGCCAGCGCCCCGGCTCATCGGCGGGCCGGGTGGGTCGGCGAGCCGGCGAGCCGGCGGGCCGGGTGGATCGGCGAGCCGGCGGGCCGGGTGGATCGGCGAGCCGGGCCGGCGGGTCGGCTGGTCGCCGTCCCCGGTCCGACTCGGACGAAATAGTCGGCCAGCAAGGTGAGGCGACTCGTCCCGGTGGCTCGCGGCCCCTCGGTGCTGATGTCGTCAACGACTCAGCTCCAAAGCGTCCGGTCACCACACGCCTCGGGGCCGATGGCAGGACGTGGCGGCTTGCCGGGGCGTGGTTAGGCTGAGTGATGATGGTCTATTACCGGGACGACGCGGTGCAGGTAACCTCCGAGTCGATCCGTTCGGGTGGCCGCGTCATCGCTCTCGCCGACGTCACATACGTCTGGCATACCCGAGGTCGGGCGACGCTCGCCGTGCGAGGTCGGGTGCTCGGGCGCGGCGTCCTGGTCCTACTGCTGTCGCTGCCCCCGCTCCTGGCAATGCTCTGCGTCGTGTCGCTGGTCTGGTCCGCGCAGGACCGCGGCGAATGGAAGCTCGCCCTGCTCATTCTCGGCGGCTGTGTGGTGGGCGCGCTCGTGTTGACCCCGTTCCTGGAGATTCCGCTCAGCTGGTTGGACCGCTCGTACGAACGGGGCAGCCGGGTCCACGAGCTCTGGGCGCAGCACCACGGCCAGGAGGAGCTGCTGGTGCGCACCCCCGACGCGCTGAGGTTCGGCCAGATCTACCGGGCCGTGCAGCGCGCTGTCGAGCAGCACACCGACCATCGCTGACCGGCGGCCCGCCGGGATCGGTCGACGGCGGCAACGGCACGGGCGACGCACACTGGGTGCCATGGTGATTCCCCTGCCCCGGCCGTCGTCCGTCATCGGCTTCACCCGTACCGCCCTCGACCAGGCCCGCGACTCGGCCGCCTCGTTCGCGGCCGTGCCCGCTCGCGCGTTCGCCGTATTCGACGGCGTCGAGGCGTTACTGACCCGGATCAACGCCGTGGTGGACCGGATAGAACAGACCCTGGACCGCACGGACCAGGTGCTCGCTACGGCGACCGAGGTCGCCGGCCGCGCCGCCCTGGTGGTCGGAGCGGCGGAGCAGGTGGCCCGTAAAGCCGCCACCGTGGTGGCCGAGGCGGACTCGGTGGCCGCGCGAGCGGCGGCTGCGTTGACCGCCGGGGCGGAGACGGCGGCCACTGCGACCGAGCTGATGACGACGTACGAGCCGGCGCTGCGCCGGGCGGCGCCGATGGCGGCACATTTCGTCGAGCAGCTCACCCATGAGGAGGTGACCGCCGCCATCCGGCTCGTGGACGAGCTACCCAAGCTGCGCGAGCATTTGACGGCGGACGTCCTGCCGATCTTGGCCACCCTGGACCGGGTCGGCCCAGACCTGCACGACCTGCTCGATGTCACCCGCGACCTCAAGCTCGCCGTCGCCGGCATCCCCGGGCTCGGCATGCTGCGCCGCCGGGGCGAGAAGCTCACCGACGAGCTGGACCAGGTCGGCTAGCAGTCGCAGCTGACCGTGGACCGGGGTGCGGTCAGCTCGTCGACCGGCCGCCGGGTCAGTCCGGTACCCGTCACCACCGGCAGTCCTTCCCGCACCCAGTACTCGTAGCCGCCGAGCATCTCCTTGACCGGATAGCCGAGCCGCGCGAACTCCAGGGCGGCGCGGGTGGCCCCGTTGCAGCCCGGGCCCCAGCAGTAGGTGACGACAGTGGAGCCATCGGGCACCGTCTCGGCCGCAAGTGCCGCGATCTCGGCGGTCGGCAGGTGCACCGCGCCCGGCAGGTGCCCCTGCGTCCACGCGGCCGTCCCGCGCGAGTCGACCACCACCAGGCCGGGGGCCCTGGCGGTGAGGTCCGCGTACACATCGCTGACATCGGTCTCGAAGCTCAGCCGGGCGAGGAAGTGGGTGGTCGCGGCGACCGGATCGGCCGCCGGAACGGCGAAGGTGTGCGTCATGGCATCGATCCTGCGTGTGGACGGAGCGCGAGACGAGTGGCGGTAACGCCGTCCTGCGCTAACATCCCGCCATGGTGGTTCGCGTGCCCATCGCGACCCGATCGCGCCCGGGAGCCGCGGAGCGGGTGGACCAGAGCGTGGCGGTCCTCGCGTATCCGGGTATGTCGGTCTTCGAGACGGGCATCGTGACCGAGGTGTTCGGGCTGCCCAGACCGGAACTGGGGGTCGACTGGTACGACCTCAGGGTGTGCGCCGAGCGGCCCGGTCCGGTGCCGGTGGTCGGCGGTGCCGCTCTGGACACTCCCTACGGCCTCGACGTGCTGGCGCAGGCGCGGACGGTGATCGTCCCCGGGGTACCGGACGTGACAGCGGACCCGTCACCGGAGCTGGTCGCCGCGTTGCGCCGGGCGCACCGGCGCGGCGCCCGGATCGTGTCCATCTGCTCGGGGGCGTTCGCGCTGGCCGGTGCCGGCCTGCTCGACGGCCGGCGGGCCACCACCCACTGGCAGTACGCGGACCTGCTGGCCCGCAGGTACCCGGCCGTGCAGGTGCACCCTGACGTGCTCTACCTCGACGAGGGTGACCTGCTCACCAGCGCCGGTAGCGCGGCCGGCCTGGACCTGTGCGTACACCTGGTCCGGCGCGACCACGGCGCGGCGATCGCCAACGCGGTCGCCCGCCGGCTCGTCATCCTGCCTCACCGGGACGGTGGGCAGGCCCAGTTCATCGAGGCGCCGGTGCCGCCCGATCCGGGCGACGACCGGATCGCCGGCAGTCTCACCTGGGCGCTGGCGCACCTCGGCGAGCCGCTGACCGTCGCCCGGCTGGCCAGGCAGGCGCACATGTCGACCCGCAGCTACCTGCGGCACTTCGCGCGAGCCACCGGAACGAGCCCGATCCGGTGGCTGATCGACCAGCGGGTACGGGCCAGCCTGGCGCTGCTGGAGACGACGGACGTACCGGTCGAGGAGATCGCCGCGACGGTGGGCTTCGACTCTCCGGTCACCTACCGCCACCACTCCGGCCGCGCCATGCGTACCTCGCCGTCGGCGTACCGGCGGGCGTTCCGCGCCGGGTGACCGTCGATTGTCGACGGCGGCCGGGCTCAGGCCGACGCGTAGAGCTCGTCGATCTCGGCCCGGTAGGGCAGCGCCACCGAGGCGCCGAGCCGGCGGGCACACGCCGCGCCGGCGGCCGCCGCCCAACGTACGGCGTCCACCAGGTCCCGACCCTCGCCCCAGCCCACGGCCAGCGCCGCGGTGAACGCGTCACCCGCGGCCGTCGAGTCCACGGTGTCCACCTTGACCGGGGGCACGTGCACCGCCGTGCCGTCCCGGTCTCCGTACCAGACGCCCTCGGCGCCGAGGGTGAGCACCGCCCTCGGGGTGAGCTCCAGCAGCGCCTGCGGTGCGTCCCGGCCGCGCCCGGTCAGCGCCTGCGCCTCGCGTTCGTTGACCACCAGCACGTCCACCGCGGCGAGCAGCTCGCCGGGGAGGTGCCGGGCCGGCGCGGCGTTGACGACGACCCGCGTGCCGGCGGCCCGGGCGGCCACCGCCGCCTCGGTCACCGTCTCCACCGGAATCTCCAGCTGGGCGACCAGCACATCGGCGGCGCGTACGGTGCTCAGCTCCTCGTCGGTGAGACTCGTCAGCGCTTCGTTGGCGCCCGGGGTCACCAGGATCGCGTTCTCGCCCTCCGCGTTGACCATGACCAGGGCGACGCCGGAGGTGCCGTAGACCACCCGCAGGTGCCCGGTGTCCACACCGGCAGCACTGATCCGGGCCTTCAGTGTGACCCCGAACGAATCGGAGCCGATCGCCCCGAGGAAGGCGCAGGACGCGCCCGCGCGCACGGCCGCGATGGCCTGGTTGGCGCCCTTGCCGCCAGGCACCATCACGAAGTCGGTGCCGAGCAGGGTCTCCCCCGGTCGCGGCAGGGCCGGCGCCATCGCCACCAGGTCCATGTTCGCGCTGCCGACAACGGCCACCCGGGTCTGCGCCACCAGCCCCTCCTGTCTCGACTGCGGCGGGGTGGGCGTCAGGCGGCCCGGGCGGTGTACCGGTCGCCGGACCGCTGCACGATCAGCGGCAGGCCGAAGGTCTTGGAGAGGTTGTCGCCGGTCAGCGTCTCCTCGAGCAGCCCCTGTGCCACCACGCCCCCCTCACGCAGCAGCAGCGCGTGGGTGAAGCCCGGCGGAATCTCCTCGACGTGGTGCGTGACCAGCACCATCGCCGGGGCGTCCGGGTCGTACGCCAGCACGGAGAGCCGCGCGACCAGGTCCTCGCGCCCGCCCAGGTCGAGCCCGGCAGCCGGCTCGTCGAGCAGCAGCAGCTCCGGGTCGGTCATGAGCGCGCGGGCGATCTGCACGCGCTTGCGTTCGCCGTCGGAGAGGGTGCCGTACGCCCGGTCGGCGAGGTGGCCGACGCCGAGCTGCCCGAGCAGCGTGCGGGCCCGGGCCTCGTCGGTGCGGTCGTAGCTCTCCCGCCAGCGGCCGACCACCGACCAGGCGGCGGTGACGACCACGTCGCTGACCCGCTCCTCGGTCGGCACCCGTTCCGCCAGCGCGGCGGTGGTGAGCCCGATGCGTGTGCGCAGCTCGTTGAGGTCGGTCCGCCCGATCCGCTCACCGAGTACGTGGGCGACGCCGTTGGTCGGATGCAGCCGGCCGGAGGCGAGGTTGAGCAGGGTCGTCTTGCCGGCGCCGTTGGGGCCGAGCACCACCCAGCGCTCGTCCAGCTCGACCCGCCAGCTCAGATCCTGCAACAGCGCGGTGCCGGAGCGGCGAACGCCGACGCCGTCGAGGCTGACCACCAGATCCGGGTCCACGAGAGCGGCGGCGGGGGTGGCGCCGGCGGCGCCGGGGATCAGGTCACCAGTCACCCTTCCATCCAACCACGCACGGCCGTGGCGCCCCCCACGGGCGGGCGGCCGGCCATAGGGTGAAGCGCCGTGGCGTTGGTCACCAATACCGAAGGACGGTCCATGCCGGTTCGGAACAGGAAACCGCGCGGATGAGCGCGGTCATCGAGATCGAGGGTCTGCGCAAGACCTTCAGCAGCGTGCGGCACGGCCGGCAGGTGGCCCTCGACGGCTTCGACCTGACGGTCGGGGCGGGTGAGGTCCACGGCTTCCTCGGCCCGAACGGGTCGGGCAAGACCACCACCCTGCGTGCTCTCCTCGGCCTGGTCCGAGCCGACGGGGGGCGGATGAGCGTGCTCGGCGCTCCGTCCCCGACACGCCTGACTCAGGTGGCCGGGCGGGTCGGGGCGATCGTGGAGAGTCCGCAGTTCTTCGGCAACTTCACCGGCTACCGGACGCTGCGGCTGCTCGCCCTCGCCGGCGGAGTACCGGTGAGCCGGGTGGACGAGGCACTGGAGCAGGTGGGCCTGCACGATCGGGGCGACGATCGGGTGAAGAGCTACTCGCTCGGCATGAAGCAGCGACTGGCGGTGGCCTCGGCACTGCTCAAGAACCCGGAGCTGCTCATCCTCGACGAGCCGGCAAACGGCCTCGACCCGGCCGGTATCCGGGAGATGCGGGACCTGATGCGGTCGCTGGCCGACGCCGGGGTGACCGTGTTGATCTCCAGCCACATCCTCGCCGAGATCCAGCTGATCTGCGACCACGTCACGATCATCTCGCGGGGCCGCCGGGTGGCGTCGGGGCGGGTGGACGAGGTGCTCGCCGGCTTCGACCAGCACGAGTTCCTGGTCCGGGTGGCCGAGCCGGAGCGTGCCGCGGAGCTGCTGCGCGCCGGTGGGCTGCCGGCGGACGCGTACTCCGACCATCTCGTGGTCGGGCAGGTGGACGACCCGACGACGATCAGCCGACTGCTCGGTGAGCAGGGGCTGTGGATACGGGAGCTGACCCCGCTGCGCCCCGACCTGGAGAGCGTGTTCCTGGAGCTGACCGGCGACGGCGGACACCCCGAGGTGCCCCGCCAGGCAGCCGGCTCGGGGCCGCACGACAGGGTGATCGAACTGGACGCCGGGGTCGGCGACGTCAGAGGAGATAGCGCGTGAACCTGGTCCGTGCCGAGCTGGAGCGGCTCGGAACCCGCCGCTTCGTCCAGCTCATGCTCGTCCTGCTGGTGCTGGCCTTCGGCGTCACCGCGTCGACGACCCTCGCCGGCTCGCACCGGCCCACCGCCGCAGAGCTGACCGAGGCCCGGAATCAGGCCGCCGAGAGCCGACGCCAGCTGGACGACGTCTACCAGCGTTGCGTGGCCCGGGTGAACGGGAACCTCCCGCCCGGCTCGGAGCAGGAGTACTTCCCGGCCGACTGCAGCGAGGTCGACCCGACGCGCCAGGACCGGCTTCCCGTGACGACCGATTACCTGCCGGGCGTCTTCGTCTTCTCGCACCAGGCCGAGCCGCTGCTCTACTTCCTGATCGCCTTCCTGGCGCTCTTCGGCTTCCTGGTCGGCGCCTCCTACATCGGCGCGGACCTCAACTCGGGTGGCGTGGTGAACCTGCTGCTCTGGCGACCGCGGCGGATGACGGTGCTCGGCGCGAAGCTGGGCACGCTGATGGGCGGCGTGCTCGGGCTGTCCCTGCTCGCGTCGCTCGTGTACCTCGCCACGTTCTGGGTGATCGGGCAGGCGGCCGGGCTTGCCGGCCAACTCGACGGCGCGTTCTGGGCCGGTCTCGGCGCCGTGCACGCCCGCGGGTTGGTGCTGGTGCTGCTCACCACCGTGCTCGGCTTCGCGCTCGCCACACTCGGTCGGCACACGTCGGCCGCGCTCGGCACGGTGGCCGCGTACGCGGTGGTCTGGGAGCTCGGCGGGCGTCTGGTGATGGAGATTGTCGACACCGCCCATCCGGACCGGTTCATGCTCTCCAGCCATGTGGGGGCCTGGCTCTCCGGCCGCCTCGAGTTCTGGGACGCGTCCGCCTGCGCCTCCGCCACCGGATTCTGCCAGCGGGTCTACGCGCTGACCTGGCAGCCCGCGCTGGCCGTGCTGCTCGGCCTGACCGCGCTACTGTCCGTGGCCGCGTTCGGCGTGTTCCGCCGTCGGGACCTGATCTGAGCTACGACAGCAGCGACCCAACCACAGGGCAACGCCTTGCAGGCGCTGATCGCATCGTGAAGAATTCCTTCACATGACGGCCCCCGGCACGCCCACGCTCTCGCGGGCGGGGGCATGCCGGGGCCGGTCAGCCCACTGTGGATCCGAAGACCTCGTCGCGGACGGCGTCCAGCGCGGTACGCAGCGCGCCGTGCAGGATCGGCTCCTCGGTCAACCCGGTCGGCACCACCCGGGGGCGCACCAGCGAGATGTCCGCGACCTCCTGCTGCACCCGGTCGGCGAGGGCCGCTCCGCCCGCCTGACCGACCTCACCGGCGAGCACGACGAGCGGCGGGTCCAGCACCACGCAGGTGCTGGCCACGCCCAGCGCGAGCCGGCGGGCCAGCTCGTCGAGCACCGGGCCGCCGTCGGCGCCGGCCTCGATCGCGGCGCGAACCGCGTCGGCGGCGTTGTCGACCGTGAAGCCGTTCTCCCGGGCCACGGCTCGGACCGCGTCCGCGTCGACGAGCCGCTGGAACGCGGGCTTGGCCCGCCGGGCGACGTCGCGCGGGATCGGAACGCCGGGCACCGGGAGGTAGCCGATCTCGCCGGCCGCGCCGCTGCTGCCGTGGTGCAGCCGCCCGCCCAGCATGATCGCCTGGCCGACACCGGCGCCGACCCAGACCAGGACGAAGTCCGACAGGCCCTGGGCCGCGCCGGACTGAGCCTCGGCGACCGCGGCGAGGTTCACGTCGTTCTCGAAGACGACCGGGGTGTGCAGGTCCTCACGCAGGGCGGCGAGCAGACCCCGGTGCCAGCGCGGCAGGTTGAAGGCGAACGTGATGTCCCCGGTGCCCGGGTCGACCAGACCGGGTGTACCGAGCACGACCCTCCGTACGCTCGACAGCTGCGCCTGCGCGCTGCCGGCGACCTGGACCACTGCGTTGTGCACCACGCCCACCGGGTCGTCGGTGTCCCGGGTGGACTGTTCCACCCGGCCGATGACCGTGCCGGTGATGTCGGCGCAGGCGGCCACCACCCGGTCCGGGCCGACGTCCACGCCGACCACGTGCGCACTGCCCGGCCGTACGGCGTAGAGCTGGGCGTTCGGCCCCCGCCCGCCGGCCTGCTCGCCGACCCGGGTGACCAGCCCGCGCTCCTCCAGGCGTTCGACCAGCTGCGAGGCGGTGACCTTCGACAGCCCGGTCAGCTCGCCGAGCCGCGCGCGGGTCAACGGTCCCCGTTCGAGCAGCAGTTCCAGCGCCGCACGGTCGTTGAGCGCCCGCAACAGGCGGGGTGTGCCGGGCAGCCGCGTCGCACTCATGCCAGTCCTCTAGTTCAGCAAACTTTGCTAACTGTAAACCAACCTGGAAATGGGTAGCCGTAGCGTATCGGCCACCCGGACCCGGAGTACTCGGTCGACCCGGCAGGGCTGCGCGGGCGGGACGGCCGGAATACGACGCCGCGCCGTGCGGCACCGAAGGGGGAGATCAGTGGGGCTGGATCCAGGACTTCGCCGGCTCGCGCTGGGCACGCTGCTGGCCGCGTACCCGGGGCCGATCCCGCCCGACTGGGCGGTCGATCTGCTGGCCGAGGGGCTGGCCGGGCACACCCTGTTCGGCACCAACGTGCACGACCCGGCGCAGCTCGCGGCGACCACGGCGGCCCTGCGGCAGGGGCGGGCGGACGTGCTGATCGCCATCGACGAGGAGGGCGGGGACGTCACCCGCCTGGCCCATGCCACCGGCAGCCCGTACCCGGGAAACGCCGCACTCGGCGCGATCGGCGACGTCGCGCTGACCCGGCGGGTCTACGAGGCGATCGGCGCGGAGTTGGCGGAGCTCGGCATCACCATCGACCTCGCCCCCACCGTCGACGTGAACAGCGCCGACGAGAACCCGGTGATCGGCACCCGCTCCTTCGGCGCCGACCCACTCCGGGTAGCCGCGCACTCCGCCGCCGCGGTGGCCGGTCTCCAGGCCACCGGCGTGGCGGCCTGCGCCAAGCACTTTCCGGGGCACGGCGCGACGGTCGCCGACTCGCACCACGAACTGCCCACCGTCGACGTTCCGCTCGACGTGCTGCGCCGCCGTGACCTGCCACCGTTCGCCGCCGTGATCGCCGCGGGCGCCCAGGCCGTCATGACCGCCCACATCCGGGTGCCGGCGCTGACCGGCACCGGCCCGGCCACCTTCAGCCGCGAGGTCCTGGTCGACCTGCTCCGCACCGAGTACGGCTTCACCGGCGCCGTCATCACCGACGCGCTGGAGATGAAGGGCGCCTCGGTCGCGGCCGGTGGTGTCGGGCCGGCGGCCGTCCGGGCCCTCGCCGCGGGCGCGGACCTGCTCTGCATCGGCGCGAAGGTCGACGCCGAACTCGTCGAACAGGTCGCCGCCGAGATCGTCGAGGCACTCGGCGACGGGCGGCTGGACCGGGCCCGGGTCGAGCAGGCGGCCGGACGCGCCGCCACGCTCGCCGCCTGGACCCGCGTCGCGAACCGCCTTCCGACCGGCGGCGGCACCGACCTGGGGTACGCGGCGGCCCGGCGCGCCGTGAAGATCGACGGGGTGCTCACCGACCTGGACCGGCCGTTGGTGGTGCAACTGCACGCCGCGTCCACCATCGCCGAGGGCCGGGTGCCCTGGGGTCTCGGCCCGCACCTGGCCGGCACCGAGGAGGTCCGCGTGGTCGCGGCCGAGACCGATCCGGCCGCCCTGCGCCACCTCGCCGGAGACCGGCCGATCGTGCTGGTCGGCCGCCGCCTCCATCAGCTTCCCGGAGGCCCGGAGCTGATCACCGCGCTGGCCGCCGTGCATCCGGTGACGGTGGTCGAGATGGGCTGGCCCGCGCAGTGGCGCCCGGCCGGGGTGCGCGCCTTCGTCACCACGTACGGGGCGAGCCACGCCAACGGCCGCGCGGCCGCCGAGGTGCTCGGTCTGACCGGCTGAACCAGGACCCGGCCCACTTCACCATCGGCACGCTGCGTCACGGCTGCCCGCTCGGCGCCAAAGCGATTTCCTTCCAGGTCAAGTCCACAATTCGACACGTCGAACCGGCGCGAGGCGTCTTGCCCTGAAGGCATTCGATACGTAGCGTGATCGGCGGAAGACGCGACCGGGCATGCGCGCTGGTCGCGCCCACGGGGACCTGGGGGGAGGCTGCGGACCGTGGATCCGGCCCGGGATCCACGGTCCGCGCTGTACGGCCCCCGGCTCAGCACACGTCACCGCACCCCGGCGGTCATCCCGGCTTCGAACTCAGCGCGGGTACACCCCGAACGAACGCCAGCCGCGGTCCGGAAACCCCGCGGCATCGGCCACCCGGGCCGACGCCTGATTGCCCCGCTCGTGCAGGTAGGTCGGCACCGCCCCCTCGTCGAGCACCCGGCGGGCGGCCTGGGCGACGAGTCGCCGGGCCAGTCCCCGACCCTGAGCCTCCGGCGCGGTGCCGACGGCCAGCTCGTGGCCGTACGCGTCATGCCGCTTCACCCCCGCCCCGGCCAGGTATCGGCCGTCGGCGGCGCGGACCACCAGCACGTCGTTGTCGAAGAGCCGCAGCCACGGTGGCAGCCCGGGTGAGGTGGGCCGGATCCACTCCCCGACGTCCGGTAGCGGCGCGGGCGCCAGGCTCCACCGGAACGGGCCGTCGTGCGTGGCCCAGTCGGGCAGGCCGACGGCCGCGGGCAGCGCCGGGACCAGCCGATCCGGCGGAAGGTCGGCGAGCGCGCGCACCCGTGCGACCCGATCCGGCGCCACGGAGAGCACGGTGCTGCGCCCGGCGCCCACCGCGACGGCGGGCCGTAGCCGGCCGTCCCAGGCCGGGTGGGCGCGACGCCGCGAGGACACCACGTGCAGGCCCGGGCCGGCCGGCCACTGCCCGAGCCAGCTCGCCAGGTGCAGATGGAGCCGCCGGTCGAGCACGCCGCCACCTCCGTGATCCGGTCCTGCCCGGCGGTGTCCGGCCCACCGACCGGGCG
Source organism: Micromonospora sp. NPDC005367 (assembly GCF_040606825.1). NCBI lineage: Bacteria > Bacillati > Actinomycetota > Actinomycetes > Micromonosporales > Micromonosporaceae > Micromonospora > Micromonospora sp. NPDC005367. Next base: position 30,457 of record NZ_JBEXFP010000022.1, read on the forward strand.
CCCAGCCACCGGGCCTCGTCGCCGATCACCGTACGCCGGACGGGGTGGGCGGACGTGGCCCGCGCTCAGGATCGCCCCGGATTCCTCGCCGCAGGGGAACCCGGTGTCGACTCCGTACGTCACATCCACTTCCAGATATGGACACCTTTCTCTGGGACGGTGACGTCATGCCGAATCAGCCGAAGGACCGACAGCAGCAGGACACCGAGCGCGGCTGGAACGTCGGCGCGCGATTCCCGGCGCAGCCGCCGTACCGCGGTGTGCGGGCCTGCGGTGACCCGGATCGGGCACTGGGCTGGGCCGAGCTGAACGAGCTGCCCGCCGGGGCGTCCGCTCGGCACGGTCGGGGCGGCCGCTGACGACGCGAGCGGCGACACACGGGTCCGTCCACCCCCGGCTTTCGCACACCTGTCGGGTAACGTCGTCTGGTCCCGAATCCGGTCGACGACAGGAGTAGCTCCGCGCATGGGCAAGAAGACGATCCGTGTCTCCGACTTCAGCGGTACCGTTCTGCAGCCGGAGGACGAGGTGGTCCGCATCGTGGTGCTGGAGCATCCCGACCTGGTCGCCGGGCCTGTGCAGTTGGAGGCCACCCCGGTCGAGGTGGAGAGCATCGACGACGCCGCCCTGGACGTGGCGGTGGTCGAGATCTACGACCAGCACGACGGCGAGCCGCGCCGGGTGGTGCTCACCGCCAGCGAGTTCGACTCGATGGCGACCGACGCGCCGATGGCGCAGTTGCTCAAGACCGCTGAGCGGGTGCGCCCGCCGAAGGCGCGCAAGAACGTGGAGCGGCTCGACTACGGGACCATCGAGCACGCCGGGAAGCCGCACCGGGGCCGGGTGACCGAGGAGGAGGCCCGCCTGGTTCGGGAGCAGCTCGACGAGGTCAACAAGCGCCTCGCCGACGCGGGCGTCCGGCAGATCGACCCGGCCGACCCGGAGCACGCGGCACGGTACGGCTTCCCCACCGCCTCCTGACCCTGCCGGGTCAGGCCCGGTTCCGCGTGATCTCTTCGAGCGCCGCGGCGATGTCGGCCTCGACGGCGGCTTTGTCGACGCCGAGGCCGGCCAGCACGCCGGTGCCGTTCTCCAGCTCCAGCAGTGCGAGCAGGATGTGCTCGGTGCCGATGTAGTTGTGCCCCAACCGCAACGCCTCGCGGAAGGTCAGCTCCAGCGCCTTCTTGGCCTGCGCGTCGAAGGGGATGAGGGCGGGGAGTTCCTCGGACGAGGGCGCCGGCAGCGCGGCGGTGGCCGCCTCGCGCACCTGCTCCAGGGTGACGCCCTGCGCGACGATCGCCTTCGCGGCGAGCGCCTCGGGTTCGCTGAGCAGCCCCAGCACGATGTGCTCCGGCCGGATCTCGGCGTGCCCGCTGGCGCGCGTCTCGGTCTGCGACGTCACCACCACGTTGCGGGCCCGGGGGGTGTAGCGGTTGAAGCCCTGCTGCGGGTCGAGCGGCGCGTCCTTGGCGACGAACCGCTTCTGGGCCGCCTGCTTGCTGACGCCCATGCTGCGGCCGATTTCCGTCCAGGAGGCACCCGCGCGGCGGGCCTGGTCCACGAAGTGCCCGATCAGGTGGTCGGCCACCTCACCGAGGTGGTCTCCCACGAGGACCGCGTCGCTGAGCTGCTCCAGCGGCTCGCTGCGCGCTTTCTTGATCGCCTGGATCAGGTCGTCCAGGCGTACGGGGATGTCCATCGGGACAGGTTCAGGATTGGTCATGCGTCAACTCTAGGTTGACGCACCCGCCCCGTCAACCAACGGTTGACGATCGGGCCGAACGTCGACCGCCTGGAACGGGTCAGGAGAGTTCGAAAGCTAGGGAAACACCGGATTCCCCGGGTGGCCCGCGTCCGTACCGTCGGTGACGCGACCCGCCGTTCCGGCGCCCGAGCCCGCAAGGCCGGCCGGCGGACACACTTCCGAGCAGGTAGAACGGAGTCAATCCCATGCGCCGAATGATCCTGCCCGCGCTCTGCGTGGCCGCCCTCGTACTGGTGGGCTGCGACAGCCCCGACTCCACCAAACCCGATCCGGGCGCGGACATCGACGCACCGATCGACGGCGGCGACCTCACCGACCTCGGCGACGCGGCTGACGCCGCCCCGCCCAAATGCCCGTTCACCGCCGACCAGGTGTCCGAGCTCGTCGGCCAGCCGATGGTCGACCAGGGCAACTGCCTCTTCGGCGACGGCAACGGCGTGGCGAGCCTGACCATCACCACCGCGTCCAGAACCGCGGGTGAGATGACGTACGACTACCAGCGCCAGCAGGCCGACCAGATCTACCAGAAGGTGACCGACATCGACCAGGGCGGCAAGGGCTACGTCGCGGTCAAGGACATCGAGGGGCAGGCCGTCCTCATCGCCGCCCCGGGCACGTTCACGATCACGCTGTCCAGCTTCCAGCGCCTGGGCGGCCCCGAGGGCTACGAGCAGACCCTACGCCGGATGATCGAGGTGCTGCCCAAGTGACGTACTGACAGGTCAGGGCGTGTGCGGCACGGGCTCGGCCAGGGCCTGGATCTCCGTGGGCAGCTGCGCCAGCGCCTCCAGGAACTCCCGGTGCCCGACCACGCGGTGCAGGGTCTGCAGGACGGCGCCGGCGCCCTGCTCGGCGATGAGGGGGCTCACCTCGGCGCGCTCGGTGACCCGGCGCAGGAACTCGTCGTACCCGAACACCTCGGGCTCCTCCGGCGCGGTCCGGGCCAGCAGCGGGCGGAGCTCGTGCGCCACGTGGCCGGCCAGCGCGCCCGCCTCAGCGCCGCTGATCCGCTCGGCGAGCGTACACAAGGTGGCCTCGGTCAGCGCGCGGGCCGTCACCTCCGGGACGCCCGCCCGGTCGGCGACCTTGTCGTAGAAACTGAGCTCGGCCATGACCCGTCCTTCCCGAAGCAGAGATGCGTGGCTACCCGCAGCAATCGGCGGCAAACGGACCGGCCAGACCGGCGACCGGCCGTCGAGGAGAGCGCTGAGACCCGCCGTATACCGTTTCCGGCGGCCGTCGACGTCCCGGTGCGGGGGCGGACCGATGGTGTTCGGTCTACCGGAGAGGTGGGAAGCCTTGCGTCTTCACGTGGGTTGCGCGATGTGGTCGCACAGGGCGTGGCAGGGCCAGTTCCTGGCGCATCCCCTGCCCGCCGAAGAGCGCCTGCGGCACTACGCCGGCTGGTGCGACGCCGTCGAGGGAAACACCACGTTCTACGCGACGCCCACCCGGGAGAGCGTGGCGTCGTGGGCCGAGCAGACCGACCCCGACTTCCGGTTCGTGCTCAAGCTGCCGAAGCTCATCACACACGAACGCCGGCTCGGTGAGGTCGGCGACGCGCTGCGCGGGTTCCTCGACGCCATCGAACCACTCGGCCCGCGGGCCCACGCCCTCTGGATCCAACTGCCGGGATCGTTCGGCCCCACCGACGTGCCCGTGCTCGCCCGTTTCCTGCGCCGGCTCCCCGACACCCACCGGTACGCCGTGGAGGTCCGTCACCCCGCGTTCTTCGACGACCCCCGCTCGGCGCGCCTGCTCGAGGAGACGCTCACCACGGTGGCCGCCGAATGGGTGCCGTTCGACACCACCACGTTCTTCCAGAGCCCGCCGACCAGCGACGCGGAACGGGACGCCTGGGTCAAGAAGCCCCGGGTGTCGCTCCGATCCGCCGCGCTGACCGACCGGCCGATCGTCCGCTACCTCGGGCGCGACGACGCCGAACGCACGGTCGAGGGCTGGCAGCACTGGGTCGAGATCGTCGCCGGGTGGCTGCGCGAGGGCCGCTCCCCCACCTTCTTCGTCCACACCCCGGACAACGCCGACGCGCCGCTGCTGGCCCGACGTTTCCACGACGAGGTTCGGGTCCGGGTACCCGGACTCGCACCCCTGCCCGTACCGATCCCGGCCGAGCCGATGACCCTTTTCTGACAGTCGCCGACGCGTCGTCCGGGCTGGTCGGCGTGCGGCGAAGCGCAACGGGTATCCGCGGTGCCTGCGTACCTGCGTCCAGACCGGTCGGGCGGGCCGCCCGCAGCGCACTCGAGGAGCATGCATGAGCATCGCCGGGCAGGCGCGTCTCTCACCGAACGCTTCCCTGGTCCTGCTCGCCTCGATCCTGGTGTCGTTCCTGGCGGCCTCGTCCGCCCCTACCCCCCTCTACGGGATCTACCAGGCGACCTGGCACTTCTCATCGATCACCACCACTCTGGTGTTCGCCATCTACGCCGCCGCGGTGCTGGGGTCCCTGCTCACCTTCGGCAAACTCTCGGACCACCTCGGCCGGCGGCCGATCCTGCTCTGCGCGATCGCGGTGCAGATGATCGCGCTGGTCATCTTCGTCTTCGCGGGTGGCGTGGGCGCGCTGCTGGCGGCCCGGGTCGTGCAGGGGCTCGCAGCCGGCGCCGCCACCGGCGCCATCGGCGCCGCGATGCTCGACATCAACCGCATCCGAGGCACGCTCGCGAACTCGTTCGCGCCGGGCATCGGCACCGGCGGCGGGGCGCTGCTGTCGGCGCTGTTCATCCAGTTCCTGCCCGCGCCGACGCGACTCGTGTACATCGTCCTGTTCGTGATCCTGCTGGTCCAGGGCATCGGGATCGTGCTGATGCCGGAGACCGTCACGCCGATGGCGGGAGCGCTGCGCAGCCTGCGGCCGGAGATCACGTTGCCCCGCGCCGTACGCGGGCCGGTGCTCGCGGTCGCCCCGGTGCTCTTCGCCGTCTGGGCGCTGGCCGGCTTCTTCGGCGCGCTCGGCCCCGCGCTCGTACGCACCCTCGGACCCACCTCGATCGTGCTCGGCGGAGTGGCGCTCTTCGTCTTCGCCGGCCTCTCGTCCGTCACCGTCCTCCTGCTGCGCAACACTCCCGCGGATACCGTCATGCTCACGGGGGTCAGCGCCCTCATCCTGGGCATGATCGTCACGCTGGTGTCGGTCATGATGGACCTCGTCGCCGGCTTCTTCGTCGGCATCGCGCTGGGCGGCGTCGGCTTCGGCGGCGGTTTCCAGGGCAGCCTCAAGACCGTCCTGCCACTGGTCGAGGCGCACCAGCGCGCCAGCGTCCTGTCCCTGCTCTACATCGTCTCCTACGTGGGCCTCGGCCTGCCCGCCGTCATCGCGGGCTTCCTCGTCGTCTACGGCGGTGGCCTGCCCATGACGGCCGACGAGTACAGCATCGCCATCATCGTGCTGGCCGCGGTGGCCCTCTTCGGGCTGCGCAGGGCCAGGAAGAAGACACCCGCCTGAGCCAAGCCGCCCGGACCATGGCGTACGTCTCCCGGAGGCGTACGCCCTCGTCGCCTGCCTGACCCTCGGGGCTACCGTTGCGCGTTCTCCCCGTTGGGTCGTCGCCGTCCGGCCCGCAGCGCTGCGAGAGAGGCGGGATCACGGTGACGTCCGAGGCGTTCGTGCAGGATGGTGCCGGCGTCGGCTCGGCCCGGCCCGACGCCCCGCCGGCGGCGGAGGAAGTGCTGGTCAGCGTGCGTGGGGGCACGCTGCGCGGCGCACGCGAGAGCGGTCTGACGGTCCTGCGTGGCGTCCGGTACGCGACCGCGGAGCGGTTCGCCCCGCCGGTGCCCGAGAAACCATGGTCCGGGGTACGCGACGCCCGGAAGCACGGCGGCGTCAGCCCGCAGCCAGCGGCCCGGTCCGTGGGGCCCGCGGGCATGTCCGAGCTGGGCCTCCAGTCGGAGGACTGCCTGAATCTGACGATCGTGACCCCGGCCGCCGACCGGGCGCGGCGGCCGGTGCTGGTGTGGCTGCACGGCGGCTCGTACCGTTCCGGCTCCGGTTCCTGGGACCGCTACCGGACCGACCGGCTCGCCCGCGAGGGCGACGTGGTCGTGGTGAGCGTCAACTATCGGCTCGGCGCGCTCGGCTACCTGCGGTCACCCGGTGTCTCCCCCGGCAACCTCGGCCTCCTCGACCAGATCGAGGCGCTGCGCTGGGTACGTGACAACGCCGCGGATCTGGGCGGCGACCCGGAGAACGTCACAGTGGTGGGCCAGTCGTCGGGTGCCCACTCGGTGGCCTGCCTGCTGGGTGTGGCGCAGGCGCGCCCGCTGTTCCGCCGGGCCGTGCTGCAGAGCCCGCCGCTCGGTCTGGGCCTGGGCAGCCCCGCCCTGGCCGGTCGGGTGGCCGAGCGCTTCCTCACCCGGTTGGGACGGGATCCGTGGCAGGCGTCGACGGCGGAGCTGATCGCGGCGCAGCAGCTGACCGAACGCGACCTGGCGGCACGTGCCGGGTTCGGCATGGCCCCGGTGTACGGGCCGGTCGCCGGCACCGATCCGCTGCCGGAGGTACGGGGCTGGCGGGCCGCCACCCGGGAGGGTGCGGAGAACCTGGAGGTGGTGCTCGGCAGCACCCGCCGGGAGATCGCCTACTTCCTGGCCGACGGGCCGATCTCCCGGCACGTCCCCGTGCTGGGACGCGCCGCCGAGAACGCGGTCATCGACCTGGCCACCCGGGCGGTCTTCGCCCGGCCCACCCTCCGGTTCGGCCGGCAGCTGGCCCGGGCCGGCGCCCGGGTCTTCGCGTACCGCATCGACGAGCCGGCCTCGACCTCGCCGTACCGGGCCTGCCACTGCAGCGACCTGCCCCTGCTCTTCGGCGACGAGGCCGCCTGGGCGAACGCGCCGATGCTCGCCGGACTGAGCTGGGCCGAGGTGGCCGACCGGGGTGCCGAGATCCGTTCGGCCTGGTTGTCGTTCGCCGCCGGCGGCGCGGAGGCGTTGGCCGTACAGGGCTGGGCCGGGTACTCCGGCCGAGCCGCCGCGGTGCGCCGCCTCGGCTAGGGCGCCGCGACCCGGACCACGGACTTGCCCGCCCCCGGCGCGGTCTGGTTCGCGACCATCCGCGGCACCTCGTCGAAGGCGTAGACCGCGCCCACCGGTGTGGTGATGACGCCCCGCTCGGCCAGGTCGGCGAGGCGCTCCCAGACGGCGGCCTCGGCCTGCGGATCCTCCTGGGGCATGGACAGCACGCCGACCACGGTCTGGTTACGCAGCATCAGCTGCATCGGATCCAGCGCCACGGGGGCGCCGCTGGCCAGGCCGACGACGGCGATACGGCCGTTGCGGACGAGACTCCGCATGGCCATGGCCGCGGTCTCGCCACCCACCGGGTCGTAGATGAGGTCCACACCTCGTCCGTTCGTGATCTCGGCGATTCGGGCGGTGAGGTCCTGCGTTCGGTAGTTCACTCCGTGGTCCGCGCCGTACCGGGCGCAGAACTCCAGCTTCTCGGCGCTGCCGGCCACCGCGATCACGGTCGCGCCCAGCGCCTTGCCCAGCTGGATGGCGGTGGCGCCGCTGCTGCCGGCCGCGCCCAGGATCAGCAGTGTCTGCCCCGCCTCGACCGGGGCGCGCTCGACCAGACCCGTGTACGCCGTTCGGAACCCGATCGGGAACCCGCCGGCCTGCTCGTCGGTCATCCCCGCGGGGATCCGGACGGTCGATATCTCTCTCAGGTAGGCGTAGTCGGCGTACCCGCCCCAGCCCTTGAGGAACTCGGTGATACCCGCCACCCGGTCACCCACCGCGAACCGAGAGCCCGACGGTACGGCGACTACCTCGCCGGCCGCCTCCTCGCCGAGCCCGAACGGAGGGTCGCCGAGCAGCGGGAACTTTCCCGCTGTCATCATCGCGTCGGGATACCCGGCACCCGCGGTTCGCACCCGGATGAGCACCTGTCCCGGCGACGGCTCGGGCCAGGTGAGTTCCTGCAGTTCGATCGCCTCTTCCGGGACGCCGAACCTCGCCACCCGCCACGCACGACCAGAAAACATCTCGCTCCCCTGCTGTTCCTCGCGCCGACAACACCCTCTCCCACGATCTTGCAAGCTGCCAGGTTCACCGGTGACGACTTCGACACAACCCCCGGACGTTGCTGTACGACCGCCGACCAGGTTGATCGACTCGGTTTCCTTGAAGTCGGGCCGTCCCAGACGCCGGGACAGCCCGACTTCAAGGAGCCCGAGAGGATCATCCGGAGTTCCCGGTCAGGAAGGTCTCGTGGTCGCTCCACAGCCATCGCAGGTACCGCTGTAGATCATCGAACGTGGCGACCCACCCCTCGTCGACGTACCTCAGGATGCGGGCCACTTCCCCCGGCAACAGGTCGTACGCGGTCGCCTGGGTCTCGGGGGCGGCGGCGTCGGGAGAGATCGTCACCGGGTCCGGGATGAGGGGGAGGCGAACGCCGATACGGCTGAGCGACTTGAGGACCGTCAGGTAGACGCGGGGCAGGTGGTACGCGGAGACGCTGAGCGCGAGACTCGTGATGCCGAACTCCTTCACCTGGTCTGCGATCCAGGCGGCCTGCAGGCCGGTGTTGGGAGCCGCCTCGGCCTGAAGACGGACCCCGTCGAGGCGACGAAGGCCGAGCCTGCGCAGGTAGGCAAGCGTGATCTCCTGGTACGTCTCTTCCGCCGGGTTGCCGTTCGCGACCAGCAGATGCCTGATGTCCCGGTTGGCCTCCCAGCGCCGGATGGCATGGATGAGACGCCACTGTTCACCCTGGCCGGTCGGCACCACGAGCGCTTCGGCCCGGTCCGCTGCGGACTGCGGCAGGGCCAGGATCGCCATGACGGCCGTCGTCACGTCCAGCAGTTGGGCGGCGGTGAAGTGGGCGAGCTCCGCTGCGCGTACGACGCGCGGAGTCGGCCCGTCTCGCGGCGGGATTTCGTGGTGAACGGTCACGCCGAACCCTCGGCGATGCGCTGCATGGCTCGAACGTAGCGGTCGGTGAAGATGGCCTGCACCTTGCGGCCTGCCGGGCCGCCGAGCCGGGCCATCAGCGACGCGGGAAGCGAGAACGCCGCGATGGCGAAGCGGACCTCGCCGTCGGGCCGGAGCCGCACGACGAACGACTCTTCGCCCCGCACCGGGTGTCCGGGCAGCGTCCCGTAGGCGAAGCCCCGCCGATCCGCTTCCTCGACCCGGTACACCACCCGGCACGGGATGCGGAAACCGAGCGGAGGGATCCCCACCCGCAACACCACGACCGCCCCCGGTGCGGCGCTCGGCTCCGACGCGGTCACCGCCATGCCCGCGCGGCGGTGCATCTCCCAGCCCAGCAACCCGTCGACGGCCTGTTCGAATACGCCGCGGCCGAACCCCAGTGCCGCGTCCCGGCGCGCGTGACGGTAGCCCGACGGCAGCCGGTCCCGGGTGGCCCCGGCATCGGTGTACGTCAGCTCCGCCGCCGCGAGAGCACCGAGCCGCTTCTGATCGCCGGAAACCCGCATCACACCACGTGTCTACCTGACTGGTGGTGCCGCGCACGTCTCGACCATCGGGGTTCGCTCAGCGGGGATGTCTCGCCGTTGCCGATAAGCCGGGTATTCGCACCCCGCTTGACCTGCACTCTTCCAGCCGAGCGTGCCCGCCTGGAGCCAGCCGTGCCACGCAACTGAGCCAGAACGGCTCGCCGCCAGGGGCTCGAACCACGAACCCGCGGTTCAAGAGCCTGATCTCGAAGCGGTCGTGGCGGTGCTGGTGCGGCCGAGGGCGATCTTGACCATGACGAGGAACCTGAGCGCGGAATCATGCGGGAAGTTGTCACTGCCAATGCGTATGGCAGTAGGTGTAGGGGTCGGCACGAGCACGAGAACTCCTTGGTTGAGGCGTGGAATGTGCGATCTGGTGTGCGCGACGACCTGGATGAACGATGCGAACGACCTGCTCGTACCCCTGCTCGGGCTACCACCTCTGCCCGTCGAGGACTGGCCCCACTCCGACGAGGTGGGCGTCCTGCACTGGAGACCCGTGGGCTGGTCGAGTGGGTGCAGGGACGCCCCTTCGTCTGGGTCGACGACGAAATCTCCCACACCGGCCAGCAGTGGGTATCGACTCATCACCATTGCCCGGCCCTACCGCACCGGGTCGACCCACGTCGCGGGCTGACCGAGCACGACTTCACAGTCATCGAGAGCTGGCTCAGGCGGGCGCGGTAGGGCGAGCTCCATGCCGTCGCAGTCGCCGTGCTTGACGGGCTGCCTGGTTACTCGGGACCGGCGTTGGGATCGGTGCGCCGGAACGGCGTCACCGGTAGCCGGTTGGGCTGCTCTACGGGTACGGAACGTTCGGTAGCAGGTCGTCGTCGCGTCTGGTCTGGGGTAGCCCGGCGGCAGCGGCGATGGCCTTGACGGCCTCGTTCAGTCCGGTGGTCTCGGGTAGGACGAGTTCGTCGGGCCAGCCCAGGACGTCATGGGCGGCGTACCAGCCGCTCATGTGCTCGGCGGTGAACTCACCGGCCTGCGGGCGCGTGAGGTGCCGGCGCAGGGTCTCGGCCAGGGACACGTCGAGATAGCAGAACAGTGACCGCCCCTGATGGTTGTCGCGGAGGGCGGTCAGCACGCCCCGGTAGCGGCTGCTGTGCATGATGCCCTCCAGCACCACGTGGTAGCGGTGGTCGAGGGCGAACCGTACGGTCTGCGCGATCAGCGCCGGCGCGATGCCGCCGGGCAGGTCCCGTTCGCGCAGCAGGATGCGGCGCAGGTAGTCCTGCTCGACCAGGGCGCAGCCCCGGCCGTGCCGGCGTCGTAGCTCACGGGCGATGCTGGTCTTGCCCGAGCCGGAATTGCCCCTGATGCAGACGAGGATCGTGTCCGGGCTGCCGGTGGATTCAGCGACCACGATCCCTCCTCGGGTTCAGTCGTTGCGGACGGTGAGGTTGAGGGCGGCGACGGTCAGCTGGGTGAGGTCAGGAAGCTGGTCCTCGCCGAGGGTGACGCCGCGCAGGTTGTCCAGCGGCGTCTTGAGGCCCTGGAGCCGGCTGCCCCGCAGGTCGGCCCCGTCGAGGTGGCAGGAATCCAGTTCCACACCGGCGAGGTCACATGACCGCAGTGCGATGCGCGGTAGCCGGCAGGAGGACCACGCGCCGTTCGTGAGAGTGCAGTCGGTCAAGGCGACCGAGCCGGCGGCGGCGACGCGTTGGAGGGTGGCGTAGTCGAAGCGGCAGCCGTCGAACAGGACGTCCTTGAGGCGTACATCGGTGAGTCTGGTGCCGGTGAACCGGGAGCCGGTGATCGCGCAGCGTTCGATGGTCATGCCGGTCAGGGTCGCGCCGGAGAAGTCGGTGCGGGTGATCTCGCAGCCGAAGAGGCTGCCGGCTTCCCAGGTGGTCTCGCTCAGGTCCACGCCGGTGATCAGGCTGCTGCGGATGTTGACGTCCTCAAGGTGCGAGCCGCGCCACGCCGCGCCGTTGACGAGGGCCTCGGTAAGGCCGCCGTCCAGGTTCTTCGTGGTGTCGAGGTCGTCCGGTTCGAGGTCCGGCAGCAGGACCTTCACATCGCCGATCGTGGTGGTACGCATGTGTCCTCAACCTGTGTGGGCGCGGGGTGGGCACGCCACTTTGCGCGTTCCCGTGGTGGGGTCTACTTCTTCTTGTTCCAGTTGCCCAGCCGGGTCGGCTGTCGAACTTACCCTTGTTATCCCAGGTGGGGCGGTTGTCGCACTTCGCCGCGTCGATCGACGCTACCGACCGCTGCGGGTCGACGCCGAGGCGGGCGAGTTGCGCGGGCGCGGCGTTGACAAGGGTCGCGAGAGCATTGGTCATGGTGCTCCTCCTTGAGGGTGAGGTGGTCCGCGGCGGCGCGGACGAGGGCCTGTCGGGTGGTCCGGCAGTAGGCGGTTTCATGGGCGGTGAACGTCGCGTGCTCGAAGTAGCGGTTGCCGGCCTGGGCGCTGCGGCAGAAGTCGTAGAAGGCGCAGTGGTCGGCACAGCCGTTGAGGGCCGTGACGAACTCGGCGACGTAGTCCAGGTCGTCGGGGCGGGCGAGTATGTCGGTTATGGGCTTATGGAGGACGTTGCCGCCGATGAAGTCGCCGTATCGCGGCTCGGTGATGCCGAGCATCTCCGGTCGGGACCCCGACCCTCACCCCTGCCGGCTAGCACTCTCCCATCAAATGTGGGACTGTCTATGTAACTAAAAGTATTTGAGTGGCTGCATTTAGCGATGTGGGTGGTTCCGTTGGAACAACTTCCATTGTGGGGATCGAGCACCGACGAAGATCCGAGACCGAAGCCAGTCCTGGCACGACCAGCAAAACTCCGCCTCCTGATCACAGTGAAGGCGGCACCCAACCCCTCCGCGCAGTACGGCGAGACGGTCTGCGTCGGGGCACTGGGCATGCACCCGCCCTGGACGGGTTGGATTCGCCTCTACCCGGTTCGCTATCGCGACCTGGACGACGACAGCAAGTTCCACAAGTACGACATCATTCACGTCGAGGCACTGCCAGCCAGGCAAGACCATCGACGCGAGAGCTGGAAGCCGATCGCGGACACCATCACCACCGAGCGGCACGTTGCCAGTCGGCAGTCGCGTCGAAGTCTCCTCGATCCACTCGTCGAAGACTCCATGTGCTGGCTCAACAAACAGGCCCGCGACGACCCGAGCGCACGATCGATCGCGCTGATTCGCGTGGCCGACATTTCGGCTTTTCAAGTGAAGCGACATCCCGGCTGGTCGGCGGAGGATCGCAGGAAAATCGCTGGCTACCTCAACCAGCTCGACCTACTGGAACCGGCCAAGCGCAACCCGCTCCAAGCGCCACGCTTCACCGGCGCCTACCACTACCGCTGCGCGGACCCTCACTGCCGCGGTCACCAGCAGACACTCTGGGACTGGGAGTTTGTCGCCCTGCAACGTCGCCTGGACCGGCTCACCGACGCGGAGGCTGCGGAGCAGCTGAGAAACAAGTTCCTCACCCAGCTCTGCGCCGCCGACCGCGACGTCGCCTTCTACGTGGGCAACCAGGCGGCCCGACCGCAGTCCTTCAGCATCGGCGGCGTCTACGCACCGAGACGACCCACCGCCCGGCACTGACCGTACGTCAACCGATGACGTCGGCCAGCACGTCGGCATGGCACGCATCCTCGGCGCGGCACCAGCACGCCAACTGCTTTCCCGCGAGTTCCCGACGCGCCCGGTCGACAAGGGCCGGCTGCCCCACCAGCCACTGCCGATAGAGGCGTAACGCCTCCGCCCGATCATGCTGTCGCAGGCTGAACGGATTGGCCCACGGAGAACGCCGCAACCCGAACCCCTGCCGCCCCACATACACGGCACCGGGCGGTACCACCGGGTGATACAGGTCCCCCTGCACGCGAACCCGCGGCTGTCCCCCCACGCCGCCAGCGTAAGCGCCGACGGCCGGATGCTTGAAGAAGCGCGGCGGATGCCTCGGCGGTCGGATGCGTCAATGCCCTGACGACCGTGCAGGCTGGCCACCTCAGAAATGACGATGAGCGCAGGCGTCCACGGAACAACGACATGCCCCAGCAACGCCAGCCCGGTCTAACGGCTCCCGAGCACCCACCGAGCCACCACCACGTACCGAGGTGCACGAAAAAGGCCCTGACCCAGGGAGAAACACCAGGTCAGAGCCTTGATCGTTGGTGCGCCGCCAGGGACTCGAACCCCGAACCCGCGGATTAAGAGTCCGCTGCTCTGCCAGTTGAGCTAGCGGCGCTCGCTGACAACGGGAAGAGACATTAACAGGGCCCCGGCATTGCCGAACGGGAGGGCCTTGACCTACGGGTGGATCACCACCCGCCGGCCGCGCAGCTCACCCTGCTCCAGCATGCGGTGCGCCTCCGCCACGGCCGACAACGGCAGCGGCACGGTCTCGCGTGGGGTCAGCCGCCCAGCGGCGAGCATCCGGTTCACCATCACGGCGGCCTCGGTCAGCTCGGCGACTGTGGCGTGGGAGATGACGAAGCCGATGACGGCGCGGTCGTTCTGGTAGAGCGCGCCGACCGGCAGCACCGGCCGGGAGGCGCCCCCGGCGAGCAGCACGATCCGTCCGCGCAGGGCCAGCAGGTCGATGACCTGCTCCAGCTCGTTGCGTCCGGCCGTGTCCAGGTACACGTCGACCCCGTCGGGACTGACCGTTCGCAGCCGGTCGACGAGGTCGGGGGCGTGGTAGTCGAGCGCCTCGACGGCGCCGTTGCGGCGGCAGTATTCGAGGTCGGCCGCGGCGGCGGTCGCCACGACGCAAGCACCTGCCGCGCTGGCGAGCGCGACCAGCGCCGCGCCGACGTTGCCGGCACCACCCGCCACGACGACGGTCTCCCCGGGCCGGAGCCGGCCGTGGACGAACAACGCCAGGTACGCCGTGGCCGCCGGGTGGAGCACGGTCACCGCGGTGGCCGGGTCGACACCGGCGGGCAACCGGAACAGCCGGTCGACGGGCACCACGGCCTGCTCGGCGGCGCTGCCCTGCCTCCCGTCGTACCCCAGGCTGTTGCACCAGACCAGGTCTCCGGCTCGGAAGCCGGCGGCGCCCGGTCCGGCCTCGGCCACCCGGCCGACGAGGTCGCGGCCGACCACGAAGGGCAGCGGCAGCGGCGTGGGGAATGCCCCGGAGCGCACGAAGGTGTCGACCGGGTTGACGGTGGTGGCGATCACGTCGACCAGGACGTCGGTCGGGCCCGGTCGGGGTGCCGGCAGGTCGCCGAAGCGGATGTCGGCGGCGGGCCCGGGACGTTCGATGTACGCGGCTCGCATCGCCTTATTCTGCTCGGCGTCCCGATGGCCGCGCGCCCCGTCTGGAGTACGACGACACTTCGATCCGATGCGGGAGGGCCCGCTGGACCCGAAGGGGTAGCCGGCTCATCCGTCGCCTACCGGACAACCAGGTGACTGCCCGCCGGCGGCCGTCCAACATGCACTGATGGCCGACCGACCTTGCCCCCCGACGCCTGACTCCTCCTGGAAGCGCCGGCCAGGTGGCCTCTACGTCCCCCGTGAGAGCGACGTCCCACCAGCCTCCGCGTCCGCCGAGCAGGGCCACAAGCTCACCGACTGGCTACAGGGCATCGGAACGATGATCGCCACCGTCATCGCCGCCCTGGCGCTACTCGTAGGAGCACTGACGCTGCAGGACCAGCAGCAGATCAACGAGGTGACCCGCGAACGAGCGGAGCGACGGTACGTGGAACGAGTCGCCTGGTGGATCGAGGAAACGGGAAAGTCGCACGTGATACACATTCAGAACCGATCACCGGTGCGTTTGCTGGACGTCGAGGCGCTCTACCGCCCGATCGACACGGCGGATGACCGGCTGGGGGTGGCGCAGTTCGAGCAGATGATCATGCCGTGCACGATGGTCGGCTACGAGCTGGTCCTGCTGGAGGGCGATCACCGGGACGAAAAGATCTGGCCGGTCGCGGGTGAGGGTGCCGACGCACGGTTCCTGGTCAATGATCTGCCGGCCGGCTGGACCCTGCGGCTGCACGACTCCTACGGGGGGTGGGACTTCCCGTTCGACGGCTCACCCCGGCCCATATCCGACAACAGGACACCCTTCCGGATCTACCGGTCGGCCTTGTTGCAGAAACCGAAATATCAACGCGAGATCGCGGACTGCAGCGAAGGTGGATAGGTCGGTCCAACGGCTCTCGAGCGCCCGCCCACCACCGCCGACACGAAAAAGGCTCCGACCCGATGTAGGACATCAGGCCAGAGCCTTATTGCTGGTGCGCCGCCAGGGACTCGAACCCCGAACCCGCGGATTAAGAGTCCGCTGCTCTGCCAGTTGAGCTAGCGGCGCTCGTTGGCAACGGGGAGAACATTAGCACGGGCTCTGAGCGGGGTTCCAATCCGATACCCGGCTCCTCCCTTCGGGCGAGCTTAACGGGCAAATGCATCGAAGAGCCCAACTTGATCTCGCAGGGGGCCTGCCGGCGGCGCGAGATGCGGCACTATGTCCGCCAGGCACGCGAGAACAGAGGTGGGGATGGTCAGGTTCACGCGGGCCGGGGCGTTGGTGGGCGCCCTGGCTCTGGCGGCTTCGCTGGCACTGACGGGTTGCGGCGACGAGCAGCAGAAACCGTCGTTCGTCGGTGGATCGGCACCGGGCACCGGCCCCGATGCCGCGATCGGCGGCTCGTCGACACCGACCGCTCCGGCCGGGCCGCCGCTGCCGGTCAGCCCGGATAACGGAACGAAGAACAAGCCGGTCAGCACCGAGATCAGCGCGGACCTGCCGGACGGCATCAAGATCAAAGAGGTCACGCTGACCAACGCCGCCGGCGATCGGGTCGCGGGCAAGTTGCGCACCGACGGCTCGTCGTGGGTCCCGAACGC
This sequence comes from Micromonospora sp. NPDC005367, assembly GCF_040606825.1. Classification (NCBI taxonomy): domain Bacteria; kingdom Bacillati; phylum Actinomycetota; class Actinomycetes; order Micromonosporales; family Micromonosporaceae; genus Micromonospora; species Micromonospora sp. NPDC005367. Next base: position 46,537 of record NZ_JBEXFP010000022.1, read on the forward strand.
GCCGCTGAAGTACGGCGCCAGCTACACGGCGAGCGTCACCGCCGCCGGCTCCGACGGAACCACGCATCAGGGGACCAGCACCTTCACCACGATGAAGAAGCCGAAGTCGACCATCGGCTCCGGGCTGTACCTCTTCGACGACAAGACGTACGGCGTGGCCATGCCGGTGGTGGCCGAGTTCCATCCGGGGATCCCGAAGAAGGACCGGGCCGCCGTGCAGAAGCGGATGTTCGTCCGCACCGACCCGCCGCAGCCGGGGGCCTGGCACTGGGTGGACAACGGCACCCAGGCCTACTACCGCGCGCCGGAGTACTGGCAGCCGGGCACGACGCTCGACGTCCGGATCGCGTTGGCCGGCATCCCGTTGAGCAACGGCCGCTACGGCGACGTGGACCGCAAGGCCACCGCCAAGATCGGCCGCTCCTTCGTGATGAAGGTGGACAACGCCACCAAGAAGATGACGGTGTACGAGGACGGCAAGGTGAGCCGGACCATGCCGGTGAGCCTGGGCAAGAAGAGCACCCCCTCCTCCAGCGGCACGATGGTCGTGATGGAGAAGAAGGAAAAGACCGTCTTCGACACCATGGACGACCCGGATCCCGCCAACCGCTACGTCACCGACATCGAGTACGCCCAGCGGCTGACCTGGGGCGGTGAGTACATCCATGCCGCGCCGTGGTCGGTGGGCGACCAGGGCCGGCGCAACGTTTCGCACGGCTGCGTGAACGTCTCCACCGCCAACGCCCGCTGGCTGTTCGAGAAGACGAGGATCGGCGACCCGATCACCGTCAAGGGCACCGAGCGCAAGCTGGCCGCCGGTAACGGCTGGACCGCCTGGAGTCTGAGCTGGTCGCAGTTCATCAAGGGCAGTGCCCTGCCGGTGCCCAAGGGTGGGGCCGGCCCAGCGCTCTGACGTCACCGTGCGCGCCGGCTCGCGACGTCGAGCCGGCGCGGCGGTACGCGTACGATGTCGGATCGATGGGCGGGAGCGGGACCCGGAAAACCGAACCCTGCTCGCGAACCGCGAATTCTAGCAACAACCCGGGCATAAGTTCTCGGGGTGTTTCGTTTCACCCCCTGCAACGGGTACCCCTTCTGACGCGTCTGTAAGAGACGATGGGTTGTGCGGGGATCACGACTGTGAGGGAATCATGCGAGCTGACCAGGACCAGCTGAACCAAGGTCGCGGCGGCCGGCCAGTCGCGCGACGCCGCGCTCTCGCCGCGGGGCTGATCGCCGCCACACTGGCGCTGACCTCCGCCTGCACCAGCGGCGGCGACGGGAAACCGTCGTCGTGGCAGGGCGGCACGGAGACTCCCGCGCCGAAGGCGGCCGCCACCATCAGCGAGCCCAAGGCCGATGCGAAGGACGTGCCGGCCTCCACGGCCATCGCCTTCAGCACCACCGAGGCGATGGAGACGGCGGTCGAGCTCAAGGACTCCGCCGGCGAGACGGTCAAGGGCAAGCTCGCCGCGGACGGCAAGTCGTGGCTCCCGTCCGGTGTGCTCAAGTACGGCGAGACCTACACGGCGACCGTCACCGCGACCGGCGACGACGGCCGGCCGGCCACGGCGACCAGCACCTTCACCACGATGGCCCAGCCCAGTAAGCAGATCCGGGTGAGCAGCTTCCTCGGCGATGGCCAGACGGTCGGTGTCGGCATGCCGCTGATCGTCAAGTTCAGCCGGGCGATCCCCGAGAGCTACCGCGACGACGTGCAGCGCCGGATGACGGTGACCTCGGTGCCGGCGCAGGAGGGCATCTGGCACTGGGTGAGCCCCACCGAGATCCGCTACCGGCCGAAGCAGTTCTGGAAGGCCAACAGCAAGGTCTCGTACCGGGTCCAGGCCGGCGGCCTGCCGATGGGCAGCGGCTGGTACGGCCGAGCCGACCTGACCGTCGACATCAACATCGGCCCCTCGCTGATCATGACGGTGGACAACAAGACCAAGAAGATGACCGTGACCCGCAACGGCAAGGTGGTCAAGACGATCCTGGTCAGCCTCGGCAAGAAGAGCACCCCGTCGTCGAGCGGCACCATGGTGGTCATCGAGAAGCTGCGCAAGACGGTCTTCGACACCTTCGAGGAGCTCGGGCCCGACGAGGGCTACCGCACGAAGATCGACTACGCCCAGCGGCTCACCTGGGGTGGCGAGTTCATCCACGCCGCCCCGTGGTCGGAGGGGCAGCAGGGCAGTGTGAACGTGTCCCACGGGTGCGTGAACGTGTCGATGGCCGACGGCGCCTGGCTCTTCACCAACACCCGGATCGGCGACCCGATCACGGTGAAGGGCACCGAGCGCAAGCTCCAGAACGGCAACGGCTGGACCGACTGGAACATGAGCTGGAACGAGTACGTCAAGGGCAGCGCCCTGCCGTACGAGCCGCCGACTGAGCCGTCGACCGACGCCACGCCGGACCCGGACGTCACCCCGACCACCGACTGACGTTCCCGAGCGACGCCGAACGCCCCCTCCCCCGGAGGGGGCGTTTCGCGTTCAAGAACTCCCGACCGTCCCACCCGGCTCCAACCCCCGGACCCACCCGGCTGATCATGAAGTTGTTGCCCAGCGCGCCGGCGCAATAACTTCATGATCACCGGGGCCTGCGACCGGGGTGGGAGGGGTCGGGGTGGGGGAGGCGGAGACAAGTCAGGCCCCCTCCGGGGAGGGGGCCTGACTTGCTGCTGGGGTGACTGATGGGAATTGAACCCACGACAACCGGGACCACAACCCGGTGCTCTGCCAACTGAGCTACAGCCACCATGTCGCCGTGCCCGGTCGAATGCTCCGGGCGGCGCGGAACAATAATAGCCCCCCACCCGGCGCCCCCGTCCAGCGGGTTGCGCCGGACGGCCGGCCACCACCGGCGGAGCCCCGGAGCAAGGCTCAGAGCTGCGCGGCGACCGCCTTGGCGCTCTCCACATCGGGACCGGGAAGCGGCACGAAGATGGTCCGCCGGTAGTACTCCAGTTCCCGGATGCTCTCCCGGATGTCCGCGAGCGCCCGGTGCTCCAGCCCCTTGGCCGGCTGACCGAAGTAAACCCGGGGGTACCACCGGCGGCAGAGTTCCTTGATCGAGGAGACGTCGATCATCCGGTAGTGCAGGTGGTTGTCGAGCCGGGTCATGTCCCGGGCGATGAAGCCGCGGTCGGTGGCGATCGAATTGCCGCAGAGCGGGGCGGTACGCGGCTCCTTCACGTACGTCGTGACGTAGTCGAGGACCATGTCCTCCGCCTCGGCCATGGTGACCGTCGACCGGCGGACCTCCTCGGTCAGCCCGGACTTGGCGTGCATCGTCCGGACGATCTCCGGCATCGCGTCCAGCGCCGCGTCGTCCGCGTGGATCACGACGTCGACGCCGTCACCCAGGACGTTGAGATCGCGGTCCGTCACCAGCGCCGCCACCTCGATCAGCTTGTCGCTGCGAAGGTCCAGCCCGGTCATCTCACAGTCGATCCAGACGAGGAGATCAGCCACCGGCACAGACTACGCGCAGCCCACGGGCCGCGGATGCGGGCTCCACGGCGACCAGCCCGCTAGGGTTTCCCCGTGCCACCCGAATCCGTCGTACCACCTGCCGTCACCGATGACGATCCCGGTGGCCGTACGGTTCGCCGTCTCGTCACAGTCGTGGCCCTGGCCGCGGTGCTGCCGGCGCTCTACCTGCCCGGACGGGTGCACGACTTCTTCGACCTGAAGATCTACATGCGCGCGATGCGGTGGTGGGCGGCCGGGAATCCGCTCTACGACTACGCCCAACCGGACCGGGTCCAGGGCGAGCTCTATTTCACCTATCCGCCGTTCAGCGCGCTGCTGCTGCGACCGTTCGCGCTGATCCCGCTCGGTGCCACGATCGCGATCTTCACGATCCTCACTGTGCTGGGCGTGGTGGTGACCACCCGCTGGCTGGTCCGCCCGGTCATCGCGCGGCACGGCCTGCCCCGGGTGTTCGTCCTCACGGTGGCGGTGCTGCTGGTGCTGGCCGTGGAGAGCACCCGCGAGACCATCACCTTCGGCCAGATCAACATGCTGCTGGTCGTACTGATCCTCGCCGACCTGCTCTTCGCCGTACCCCAGGGCCGGCGGTGGGCCGGCGTCGGCGTGGGGCTGGCGACGGCGCTCAAGCTCTTTCCCGGCATCTTCATCGTCTACCTGCTCGCCTGCCGGCGTTGGTGGGCGGCGGCGGTGGCCAGCGCCACCGCCGCGGCGGCGACCCTGCTGGCGGCGGCCGTCGCGCCGAACGACTCGTGGCGGTTCTGGACGCACGAACTGTGGGCCACCGACCGGGTGGGGCGCACCGACTACACCGGCAACCAGTCGCTGTTCGGCCTGCTCAGCCGGTTCACCGCGCCGGACAAGCCGGACCGGCTGATCTGGCTGCTGCTGGTGGCGGTGGTGACCGGGTACGGGCTGTGGCGGGCGGCCCGGGCGGCACGGGTGGGTGACCACCTCGCCGGCCTGACCCTGACCGGGCTCGTCGGCGGCCTGGTCAGCCCGATCACCTGGACCCACCACCTCTACTGGTTCATCCCGGCCGTGGTGGTGTTCGCCGACGCGGCGCTGGGCACCCGCCCGTCGAACGCGGCCGTGCCGTCGGCGGTCGGCGCTTCGTCTGCCGCCGGGCCGATCGGCGACCAAGACCTGGGCCGACGCCGCAGTCTGGCGGTGCTGGCCGTCGCCACCGCCGCCGTGATCATCTACGGCGTCGTCACCTTCTACGACTGGGGCGTCGCGCCGGTCCACACCGACAACCCGTGGCAGTTCCTGGTCCGCAACACGTATGTGCTGCTCAGCCTGCTGCTGCTGGTCACCCTGCCGGCCCGGCCGTCCGTGCCGCGACCGGAGACGTCCCGCCCGACCGCCGAGCCTGAGAAATTGCATCAAATGGACAGAGGCCCCGAGTAGCCACCATCGGCGCTAATCTGACCTCAACTACCTCAAGGACAACTCGGGTAGCGGCACCGATCCCCCGGTGAGGGTGGCCCTCCACGTCGGCAGCGCGGAGGGCCACTCGCCGTTCGCGGGTCCTTACCGGCGGACGAACCAGCTCCGCGTGATCGCTCAGGAACGATGATCGCCGTCGTCCGCCGGCTCCCCCGGCCGGCTCCGACCGTCCACCGGCGCCGGTCGGACCGTCTGCTCCGGCTGGACGGGCGGCCAGGCGAGGGTGAGCGTCACCTCCGGCGGGTGCTCCGCGGTCGCCGTCGACGTCCGGGCCGCCGAGCGGGCGCCAACGTCCGTACCGGAGGGAAGGTCGGTCTCGGCGAGATCCGCCAGGCTGGCCGGCCGGCGAGCCGGCAGCGCGCCGATCGCGGACCGCTCGGCCGCACCGGACCCGACCGCCACGAGCTGCCGCTGGACCCTGCTCATCCGCTCGTCGCCGCCGGTCGGCTGGACGCCCAGGCCGCTGAGCGAGGTGACCCCGAGCCGACCGGCGAGGACCGGCACCTGGTCCGGCTCAACCACGAAGACGACCTCCCGGGGGCGCACCGGGCGGAAGAGCAGGAGCACGGCGAACGTCACCAGCAGCACGCCGCCGGCCAGGAGCCCCCACATCACGGGAGCCGCCCATCCGAGGTTCAGCTCGACGCGCAGGTCCAGCGCCAGGCCCGCACGGCCGTCCGGGCGCATCACCACCAGGCTCAGCGGGCGGCCCGCCAGATCTTCCGGGGTCCACTCCAGCTCGCCGACGCCCTCCCGCGTCCAACCGGGACGGCCCACGGGTACGGATCCGGCCGGCTCGCCGGTGGCCGGCGACGCGCCGGCCTGCTCGAGCCGGACCGGCAGCGGGCCGCGGGCCAGCGCCACCCGCCGCACCGTGGCGTGCGGTACGGGTTCCAGCCAGCGCCGCACCTCGTCGGCCGGGGCCAGGCCGAGCAACGCGGGACCGTCCGGCGTACTGGCCTCGAGGCGTAGCCGCGCCTGCCCGAACCGGGTGAACGGCGCCTCCTGCCGCAGCAGCCGGTCCAGGTCCGGCACGACCACCGCGTGTCCGGAGGTCTGCACGGCCTCGAAGCGGGCCGTGAACGCGCCGCTCGGATCGGCGTGCCGGCCGACCTGCCAGAGCACTCCGCCGGCCAGCAGCGCCGGGAGACCGACGATCAGCAGCAGCATTCCGGCGATCGCGCGCACGAACCGCATCCGTTCCGTCCCCCTCCGTAGCCAGACACTCGGTCGACCTTACCGACGTCGACCGGCCGATCAGGGGATATCCACGGCACGCGATCGGGGAAAGCACGCGGGCCCACCGGAGATCCGGTGGGCCCGCCTGACGGGGGTACGGGTCAGGCCTTCGCGGCCGGCTCCCGGCGGCTGCGGCTGAACGCGAGCCCACCGAGCACCAGGCCGGCGAGCCCGGCGACCAGCCCGGCGATGCCGAGCCCGGTGGCGAGACCGTTCCCCCCGGCCTCGTCCGGGTCACCGCCGGTGCCCGTGGCGTTGTTCGCGACCGGAGCCGACGACGCGGAGGGGGACTCGGCCGCGGCGGCCAGGGTGAGCACCGGCGCCGGGTCCTCCGGCTCCTCCGCGCCCGCCGTGGGCTCCTCGATCCACCGCGAGACGTTGCCGTCCGAGTAGGTCTGCAGCGTCTTGAAGACCATCTGGTCGACCTGCGGCAGCGGCCCGAGGGAGACCGCGAACTCCTGGAACTGACCCGACTTGATCCCGGCGTCGCCGCTCGCCGTCCAGGTCAGCTTCGACACCGCCTCGGTGATCTGGCTGCCGTGCACCTCGAGCGGCGGGTTCAGCTTCCGCTTCTCCATCGCCACCGTCCAACCCGGCACCGGCATCGTCGAGACCGACCCGACCGGCGCGTTCTCCGGCAGCACCACCTCCAGCTTCACGGTGGAGGCGGTGTCGCTCTCGTTCGGCACCCGGAACGCGATCCGACCGTAACCGCCCTGGGTCGCCTCCTTCGGGTTCACCGTGACGTGGGCCGACGCGGGCGCGGCGAAGCCGAGCACGGCGGTGGCGACGACACCGACGGCCAGGGCCGCGGCGCCGGCCAGAGAACGGCGGGTACGGGTCATGGGTTCGGAACCTCTCTAACGGATCGGCACGGTGGCGGTCACCGTGGCCTGGTCGATGTCGGACGTACGGGCGGTCAACTTCAGCTGCCAGTCCCCGGACGCGGGCAGGTTGATCTCGCCGGTGGCGTGGCTGTCGCTCAGCGGCAGCAGCGGGATGTCGATCGGCTCGATCCCGGCCGACGGCAGGGCGGCTGTCGCCTTCCACTCCACCACCGGCTGCGGCCGGCTGTTCTTGTCATACGCGTACAGGTGCAGGCTGTTGTTGCCCGGCGCGGCCGGATCCACCTCGACCTGGATGTCGAGCAGGGAACTGGTGAGCGTGCTGCTGAAGTAGCCGGCCTCGACCCCGGCCGTCTCGGCGGCCGTGCGGGCCGGTGGGCTCTGCACCAGCACCGTGGTCACACCGAGCACTACCACCGTGATCGCGAGCTCCACCCAGACGGCCCGGCGAACCGACCCGGGCCGTTGCTCGGCGATCCGCCGGCGCACCATCTGCCGCGAGTACGCGGCCACCCCCATGACCAACGCGAACAGCCCGATCTTGACCAGCAGCAGCTGGCCGTAGGTGGTGTTGACCAGGGCGCTCGGCGTGGCCACCTCGATCAGACCCTGCACCACGCCGGCGAGCAGCAGCGCGGACACGGCCAGCGCCGCCCAGCGGGACCAGATCGGCATGATCGCGCCGAGTTCCCGCTCATCGCCACGACGCAGCAGGAACACGGCGAGCATCAGCAGGCCGCCGAGCCAGACCGCCATGCTGCCCAGGTGCACCGTGTCGACGACCACGGAGACCGCCGGGGCCGGCGACGCGGCGGGGTGCCCGGACAGCGGCCAGGTCAGCAGACCGGCCACCCCGAGCACCGCCAGGATGATCCCGTCCGCCCGCCCGGCGGGGCCCGCGAGCAGCGGCCGGAGCAGGAAGGCGGCTGCGGCCAGCAGACCGAGCCGAACCAGGTGCACCGCGCCGAAGGTGCTGCCCAGCACGGTGCCGAAACCCTCACCGCTGACCTCGAAGAGCCCACCACCGGCCGTGTACGGCACCTGCAACCACAGGTCGGCGAGGGTGGAGAGGGCGACCAGGCCGAGCCCGGCCCAGGCGAGCCGGGCCGGACCACGCCGGCTGAGCCGCCGCGGCCACAACGCGGCCAGCACCAGCGCCGGCCCGATCAGCAGCACGAGGCCGGCGTAGCCGAGGAACTTGGCGACCTTCACCGCAGTCTCGACGACCGGGTTCGCCCGGCTGTTGTCACCGGTGTCCTGTGGGGGAGGCGACGGAGCCCCGACCGAGTAGGTGAACGCGCCGGAGACCGGGTGGCTGTCGGCCGAGATCACCCGGTAGCTGACGAGGTATGTGCCGCGCTCGCCGGCCGGGTCGACCGGGATCTTCACCACCGCGCCCTGGAAATCCGGATCGCCACGGTCGGCACGGGAACCGTCCGGGGCGATCACACGGATCTTGTCCGGCACCTTCTGGACCGACTCACTGAAGGTGAGCACCACCTCCGACGGCCCGGTCGGCAGCACTGCCGACGCTACGGGACTGGAGCTGGAGAGCACCGCGTGCGCGCTCGCGGGCGTGGCCGGAGCGATCAGGAGGGCGACGACGGCGACGAGGAGTCCGGCCGCGGCGACGAGCCGACCGAACCAGCGGCGAGGGGCAGAGATCATGCCGGCCATGCTTGCCGACTGCGGCGGTCGACGGCCACCCCGCCTCACCCGCGCCCCGAAGTCAACGCGTCCGGCACCGCCGGCTCCGCCTGCGGATCCACCCCGTCCGGCCGTGCCGACAGCGCCGCCCGTCCGTCGTCGCATGTCATGACGAGATAGTCGGCGGGAACCCGGAGAAAGTTCCCGGCGTGGTGCAGACCATGGATGAGTCCAAGCATCCCCGCCGCCCGTCACCTGCCGCGTAACCTGGTTTGTCGTGATCCCCGCCCCGCGCGACGCCACCGCCGGCCCTGCCGAGCCGGTCGGCGCTGCCCGGGATCCGATCACCGAGCGGGCGCTGGCGGCGCGCGCGAGCGACCCGGCCGCGCAGGCCGCGTTCGTCCGGCGTACGCAGGTGCAGATGCGGCGCTTCGCCACGAACCTGGTTCGCCGGCTTCCCGTCGCGCGGCGGGCCGCGATCGCGCTCACCCGACCGCTCGGCCCCGCCTACGCCGAGGCCGCCGTCGTGGTGTGGGTGCCGCTGGGCACCGTCCGTCCCCGGGTGGCCCGGTCCCGTGACGATCTGGTCGAGGCGGTCGGCGACGCCCCGGCCGGTTGACCGGGCGGAACTTCCGGTGGAGGCGGTACGACTAATGACCGTGACAGCACCGAGCACCCGGGCTCTGCGGTGGCCCGCCGTCCGGCCCTGGCTCGGCACGGCCGCTCGCCTCGGTCTGGCCGCCGTGTGGCTGCTCGCGGGCGCGTCCAAGGTCGACGACCTCGCCGCTTCCGGCCGAGCGGTGAACGCGTACCAGGTGCTGCCGTACGACGTGGCGACCGTGGTCGGCGCCGCGCTGCCCTTCGTCGAGCTGGCTCTGGGCGTACTCCTGCTGCTGGGGCTGGCGACCCGGCTCACCGCGGGAATCTCCGCCACCCTGCTGGTGATCTTCATCACCGGCATCGCGTCGGCCTGGGCCCGTGGGCTCGCCATCGACTGCGGCTGTTTCGGCAGCGGCGGCCAGCTGGCCGAGGGGCAGGCGCCGAGCTACCTCCCGGAGATCCTGCGGGACCTGGGATTCCTGGTGATGGCGGGATTCCTACTGATCTGGCCGCGTACGCCCGTCTCGGTGGACGGCTGGCTGACGGGAGAACCCGTCGTGGAGGACGAGGATGAGTAGTCGCAGAGGACAGAAGGGCGCGGCCAAGGTCGTCCAGCAGCAACTCGCCCGCGAACGTCGACGCCGCCGCACCATCTGGGTCTCGGTGACCGCCGTGGCCGTCGTGCTCATCGCCGGGCTGATCGGCTGGGGCGTCTGGTCCAGCCAGAAGTCGGACGAGTTCACCGCCCCGAAAAACACCGCCGAGGCCGGCACCGGCGTGGTGGTCGGCTCCGGCCCGGTGACCGTCGACATCTACGAGGACTTCCTCTGCCCGGTCTGCAAGCAGTTCCAGGACACCAGCGGCGCCACCGTCGACCAGCTGATCAGCGAGGGCAAGATCCGAGCCGTGTACCACCCGGTGGCATACCTCAACCGGTTCTCCACCACCGAGTACTCCACCCGCTCGTCCGCCGCCTCCGGCTGCGCGGCCGACGAGGGCAAGTTCGCCGAGTACGCCAAGGCCCTCTACCAACGGCAGCCGCCGGAGGGCAGCGCCGGGCTCACCGACGACGAGCTGATCGACATCGGCGCGGGCGTGGGCCTGAACCGCGACGACTTCGGCTCCTGCGTCCGCGACCACACCTTCAAGGCCTGGACCGAACACGTCACCGACACGGCGAGCCGCAACAACGTCACCGGCACACCCACCGTGATCATCGACGGTCGGCAGGTGACCGACCGCAGCCCGGACGGCATCCGGGCAGCCGTGGAGGCGGCCGGCAAGTGATCCGAACCCTACTGACGCGGGCCGGGCTGGTAGCGGCCGCCGCGCTCACCGCGACCCTCGCCACCGCCGCACCGGCCGCCGCGCACGGCGCCGACGCCCCCGACGGCACCGACTACCGGACCACCGTGACCGGGATCGCCCCGGCCCTCGACGGGCTGGAGGTGCGAGCGGTCGAGGCGGGTGCCCGGCTCGAACTGACCAACCACACCGGCCGTCCCGTCGAGGTGATCGGCTACTCCGGCGAGCCGTACCTGCGGGTCGGCCCGGACGGCGTGTACGAGAACACCCGCTCCCCCGCGACCTACCTCAACCGCACCATCTCCGGGGACACCACGCTGCCGCCGGAGGCCGACCCGGCCGCCGAGCCGTCCTGGCGTCGGGTCGCCGACGGGCCGAGCGTGCGCTGGCACGACCAGCGGGCCCTGTACCAGGAGGCCGCGCCGCCGGCGGCCGCCCTGGCCGCCCCGGATCGGGAACACCGGGTCCGGGACTGGTCGGTGCCGCTGCGCGCCGGATCCCAGCCGATGGAGATCCGCGGCGCGCTCGACTGGGTGCCACCACCCGACTCGTACACCTGGTGGGCCGTGACGATCGTCGGCCTGCTCGCCGTCGGCGCGCTCGGGCTGCTGCGGGCGGGCTCCGTGCCCGGCGGGCGCGCGCTGGCCGGGGTGGGTGCGCTGCTGGCCGCCGGCGGGGCGGCCGCCGTGGCGTACACCGTGGGACGCGCGCTGGACGGCGGCGCGCTGGGGCTGGGCGGAGTACTGCTCGGGCTGCTCACCGGGCAACTCTGGGCGCTGCTCACCGGCCTCGGCGCGATCGCGGCCGGCGCGTACGCCCTGGCCCGCCGGCCCGCCGCCGACTTCACCGTGGCGCTTGCCGGCGCCTGCCTGGCGCTCTTCGCCGGGGTGGCGAACGCCACCGTGTTCGCCCGGGCGGTTGCCCCGGCGCCCTGGTCGGCGACGTGGGCACGGGTGCTCCTCGCGGCCATTCTGATCACCGGCGTGGGAGCCACCGCCGCCGGCGCGCTGCGCCTGCACGCCGCGCGCAACTCCTCGCCCCGGCCCATCCCGGCGGTCGGCGCCGCAGCGAAGGCGAAGAACGCCGCCGCGGTTGCGGGGGACGACACCGCCGGCCCGGAGCCGGGAACCGCGACGGATCCGGCGGCGAGCGGCGCGGGTCAGGAGCGGGCAGCCGCGCGGGGATCGAAACCGTAGGGCAGCTCGAGACGGTGCCGCGCCAGCAGGTCGGCGTCGGCGAGCAGGTCGCCGGTAGGGGCGTCGGCCACGATCCGGCCACCGTCGAGGATCACCGAGCGGTCGCAGAGCTCGGCGGCGTACGGCAGATCGTGGGTCACCATGAGCATCGTCACCGGCAGGGTACGGAGGATCTCGGCCAGCTCACGCCGGGCCGCCGGGTCGAGGTTCGACGACGGCTCGTCGAGCACCAGGATCTCCGGACGCATGGCCAGCACCGTGGCCACCGCCACCCGGCGGCGCTGCCCGAACGAGAGGTGGTGCGGCGCGCGGTCCCGGTGCTCGGACATGCCGACCGCGGCGAGCGCCTCGTCGACCCGCTCGGCCAGCTCCGTCCCCCGCAGCCCCAGGTTGGCCGGGCCGAACGCCACGTCCTCCGCGACGGTGGGCAGGAAGAGCTGATCGTCCGGATCCTGGAAGACGATGCCCACCCGACGCCGTACCTCGGCGAGGGTGGCCCGGTCCGGCGTCACCGTCAGCCCGCCGACGCTCACGCTGCCCTCGGTCGGGGTGAGGATGCCGTTCAGGTGCAGCACCAACGTGGTCTTGCCGGCACCGTTCGGGCCGAGCAGCGCCACCCGCTCACCGCGCGGCACGGTGAGGTCGACCCCGTGCAGGGCCACATGCCCGTCCGGGTACGCGAAACGGACCCCACGGGCGTCCAGGCTGGGTGTCGTCGGCTGCACGGTGCCGATCATCCCAGCACCAGGGCGGTGGCCGCGATCGAGGCCGCCAGCACCGGCACGGTGGCCGCGACGAGCCACTGCCCGGTGGTGGCCCCGCCCGCACCCTGCCAGACCGCCGGCATCCGCCCCGAGTAGCCGCGGGACAACATCGCCAGGTACACCCGCTCGCCCCGCTCGAACGCGCGCAGGAAGAGCGCGCCGACGCCGGCGGCGAAGCCGCGCAGCTGCCAGAGGAACCGTGGATCGTCGCCCCGGGAGATCCGGGCCACCCGCATCCGCCGCGCCTCGCCGACCAGCACGTCGAGGTAGCGCAGCATGAAACTGGCGATCTGGGTGAGCAGATGCGGGCAGCGCAGCCGGTCCAGGCCGAGGATCAGGTCCCGAGTGGTGGTGGTCGCGGCGAGCAGCAGCGACGCGAGGACGCCGAGGGTGCCCTTCGCCAGGATGTTCCAGCTGCCGTAGAGCCCGTCCACGGACAGGTGCAGCCCGGCGACGGTGATCCGCTCGCCCGCCCCGAGGAACGGCAGCGCCACCGCGAAGAGCACGAACGGCAGCTCGATCAGAGCCCGGCTGAGCAGCCAACGGGGCCCCACCCGGGCCAGGGCCGCGACCGCCGCCACCAGGAGGGCGTACCCGCCGAAGGCCCAGAACGCCTCGCGCGGGGTGGCCACCACCGCAAGGGTGAAGACCACCATCGCCACGATCTTGACCTCGGGCGGAAGCCGGTGCACCGGCGAGGAGCTCTCCCGGTACAGCACGTGCCCGTGACCGGCCCCCACCGCCATCAGCTCCGGCCGGTCGGGGCCGACGCGCTGCCCTCGGAAGTCGCGTCACTGCCGGCCGCCGCGACGGCGCCCGACGTCACACCGTCGACCGCCGCGCCGGACGAGCGGCGGCGCAGCAGCCAGAAGGCGCCACCGCCGATCGCGAACGTCAGCAGTACGCCGAGCACCCCGGAAAGGCCGGTGGAGAGGAAGCCGTTCTCGATGCCGCGTACCCCGTAGTCGGCCAGCGGGCTGTCGGCCAGCTCGTGATCCTTGGCCTGCTGCGCCGGGCAGCTGCCGCCGACGATGTTGTCGTCGGCGTCGACGGTGCAGCCCTTGAGCAGCGAGGAGTCCAGCCCGTCGGGGTGCGACGAGGCGTAGTTGCTGACCACGCCGGCCAGCACCAGGGCGACCAGCAGGCCGCCGACGATGAAAGCCCAGGGACGCTTTCTCACCGGACACCTCCGACGGCCGGAACGGTGGACGCCGCGGCGGGGCGCAGTCCGCGCAGCGCATAGACGAGATCGGGACGTACCTTGGCGACGGTGACCACCGTGGTCGCGGTGATCAGGCCCTCACCGATGCCGATCAGCAGGTGGGCGCCGGCCATCGTGCCGGCCAGACCGGCCAGGTTGCTGCCGAGATCGGTGGTGCCACCCAGCCAGTACTGCACGACGAAGCCCTGCGACGCGACCACCACGCTGAGCATCGCCGAGACGAAGGCGGTGACCGCCAGACCGGCGGGCGTACGGGGCAGCACCCGCAGCAGCAGGGCGATGAGCAGGTACGCCGCGGCGGTGCCGACGAGCGCCATGTTCGTGATGTTCAACCCGAGCATCGCCACCCCGCCGTCGCCGAACACCAGCGCCTGCACCACCAGCACGACCGAGACGCAGAGCGCGCCGACCCAGGGGCCGACCAGCATCGCGGCGAGCGCGCCGCCGAGCAGGTGGCCGCTCACGCCGGCGGTGAAGATCGGGAAGTTGAGCATCTGCACGGCGAAGATGAACGCGGCGACCAGCCCGGCCATCGGCGCGAGACGGTCGTCGAGGTCCCGCCGCCCGCGCAGCACGCAGACGGTCAGGGTCGCCAGTGCGAGGGCCGCGAAGATCGCGGCGACGGGACCGTTGATGATCCCGTTCGAGATGTGCATCGCCAGGTTTTCCACGCGACCTCCCACGCGCCGGCGGGCCCGTCCTCGCCGGCCGGGTCAGACTATTTCCCGTACCTGTCTCTTGCAAAGAGATGGCATTAAGCCCCGGTGTTGATCAACGAACGGGCGCGTGCCGGCACCGGCCCGACGCTCAGCACCGGCGGTAGGGTCGGGCAATGACCGCTACCCGCCTCGCCCCCGGTGACCCGGCGCCCGAGTTCACCCTGCCCACCGACACCGGCGACACGCTCAACCTGGCCGACCTGCGCGGTCGGCGAGTGATCCTCTACGCCTACCCCGCGGCGATGACCCCCGGCTGCACCAAGCAGGCCTGTGACTTCCGCGACTCGCTCGCCTCCCTGCAGGCCGCCGGCTACGAAGTGGTCGGCATCTCACCGGACAAGCCGGAGAAGCTGGCGAAGTTCCGCGAGCGGGACGCCATCACCTTCCCGCTCGTGTCCGACACCGACAAGAGCGTGCTGACCGCCTACGGCGCGTACGGCGAGAAGCAGCTCTACGGCAAGACCGTGACCGGCGTGATCCGGTCCACGTTCGTCATCGACCCCGACGGCAAGATCGAGCGGGCGCTCTACAACGTGAAGGCCACCGGGCACGTCGCCAAGCTCCGCCGCGACCTCGGCCTCGACTGAAGTGTCGTATCGGACCACTACCTTGCGTGAGTGGTCCGATACAAATACGCGCCGGAAGCGCTCGCCGCGGCCACAGCCGCCGCGCGCAGCGTCACCGAGGTGATGCGGCTGCTCGGCGTACGGGTCAGCGGAGGCTCGCACGCGCACATCAGCCGGCAGCTGAAACGCTTCGGCATCGACACGTCGCACTTCACCGGGCACGCCCACAACAAGGGGCAGCGCGGCCGGCGAAGGTCAGCAACGCAACTTCTGGTGAGGCTGCCTGAAGGGTCTCGCCGGATTCCCGGCACCCGGCTCAAGCGAGCACTGGCGACGATCGGCCTGCCGGAGGATTGCGAGGCGTGTGGTATCGGGCCGACCTGGCAGGGTGCCAAGCTCACCCTGCATGTCGACCACATCAACGGCGACTTTCTCGACAATCGGCCACATAATCTCCGGCTGCTCTGCCCGAACTGCCACAGCCAGACCGCCACGTACGCAGGCCAACGCCGCCCCGCCCTGGTCTCACCCGACGTGGTCTACGATCCTGAAGCCGTCACTCCAACAGGCTTTCCAATAGGCAGGCGTCTGCCTCATCGGCCAGAATGGCCATGGACCATGGTGGAGTACCGCATGAAGGGGTCGTAGCCCAACTGGCAGGAGGCACACGGTTTAGGTCCGTGACAGTGCGGGTTCGAATCCCGCCGGCCCTACTCAACAGCCTGGTGGTGCGCGCCGCCGCATGATGACCAGGCACTGTCGTCCGCGTCACGATCATGGTCGACGGGCACGATCCGCGGGTGAGGATTGCCGGTGTGAGCCTGCGCTTCGTCCTCGACCCCGAGCTGACCCCTGAGCTGCGTGAACAGATCGTGACGCTGTGGGCGGACGTCAGCAACGCCGGTGGGGCGGTCGGTTTCGTGCCGCCGGTGACCGCCGCCGACGTGCGCGCCCTCGCCGAACCGACGTTCGCCGGGATCACCGACGGTCCGGACCGGCTGCTGCTCGGGTACGAGGAAGACCGGCCCGTCGCCGCGCTGATCTTCACCGAAAACCGGTTCGCCCTCAAGGAGCACTGGTGTGTGCTGAAGCGGGTGATGGTCCACCCCGACACCCAGGGCAGGGGGTACGGGTCGGAGCTGATGCGGGAGGCCGAGCGGATCGGCCGGGCGCTTGGCTTCGAGGCGCTGCACGTGACCCTGCGGGACGGGCTCGGACTCGACCGCTTCTACGGCCGGCTCGGCTACCGGGAGATCGGCCGGTTGCCCCGCGCGCTGCGGGTGGCGGCCGGCGACGACCGGGACGAGGTCCTCATGTGGCTCGACCTCGCACCGGTCGCCGGACGGTAGATCCGCCCCGCCGGCCGCCCGCCAACTGCCACAATCAGACCCGCCGGACGTCGGCAGATGGCAGGTCAGGAGGGCTACACCGTGCCGGACAGCGAACTCGAGGCAGCCCTGTTGGGCGCGGAACGCCGCCTTCAGGCCGCGCAGCGGGCCGGGGATGTCGCCGCGCTCGACGAACTGCTCGGCGATCAACTGATCGCCGTCGGCCCCGACGGCGGGAGGTACGGCAAGCAGGACGATCTCGTCGCGTACCACAGCGGGACGTCGGTGATCGACGAGCTCGTCGAGGAGCAGGTGGAGCTGCTCGTCGAGGGCACCACCGGGGTGACGTTCTTCGTCGGACGGGTGGCCGGCACGTCCAACGGCTCGCCGTTCGCGGCTCGGCTGCGCTACACGCGGACGTGGGTCTACGACGCCGACGACGGTTGGCGGGTGCTCGCGGCTGTCATCACCCCGGCCTGAAGCGCGCCGGCTCGGCCGGGTCGGGGCTCGTGGGTCACGAGGCGCGCGGTCAGCTGCCCGGCGTCAGCGGGTCGCCGACGTTCAGCGCGCCGGTCCCGGTCGGCACGAGGTTCAGTCCGAAGAGGAGCTTCTGCCGCACGTTGCGGTAACGGCCGAGCGTGCGCAGTGGCTCGTGGTCGCGTACACCCGTCTCCTGGTCGGTGGTCGTCACCACGCAGCGGTCGCACGGCCCGGCGGCGCGGAACGTCACCTCACCGATACGCAGCGGGCGGCCCACCCATTCGTCCTCGGCCCAGGCGGGCGCGTCCTCGACGACCAGGTTGGGTCGGAACCGGCTCATCGGCACCGGTGGCTCGCCGGCCTCGGCGAGCCAGTCGTTGAGCGCGGTCAGCGAGGCGGCGTTGGCCAGCAGCAGCGGGTAGGCGTCGGCGAAGCTCACCTGGTCGCCGGTGTCGTGCTCCCGCTCGTCGGCGGCGAGGTGCCGGGCGGGCCGGGCCAGGAAGACCAGCCGAACAGGCCGGCCGAGCAGCGCGCCCAGCCAGTCGTCCGCGGCCGGGCCGGCGGGCAGCGCCGGCACGGGCAGCTTGCGGCTGCGGAACGTACGCACCGGGACGGGCCCGCCGCCGGTCGGCTCGGGTACGTCCAGGTCGGGCCGCCCGTCCGCCCGCAGCAGAAGGCCACCGTCGCGGGGCCTGGCGTGCAGCCCGACCAGCCGGCGGGTCTCCCGCTGGGTGACGCCGACACCGTCGGCGTCCACCACCATCCAGCGCCGATCACCGGCCAGCCCCCACGCCAGCACCTGCGCGCCGTCGTGGTCGAGCCGGTGGCAGCCCTTGACCGGGTACGTGTGGATGGTGCTCAGACGCATCCGCTCACCATGCCACGCCGATGCCGTCGCCGATGCCGTCGCCGATGGTCGGCCACCGGCTGGGCACGGTCTTCCCGGTTGAGCCGCTTCACCCGCCTCTCACCGCCCGTCGGAGCGCGAGCGTGCCCACCGTGCGGTGACGGGTGGAAACAGGCTGATCGAGTGGGCGGTACCCGACCGGCCGGTGGACCGGATCGGCCGGACGAGGGTGCACGGCTCGTCGCCTGAATCAGTAGCATCGCGCCATGCGCCGACATGAACAGACCACAGATTTCGACGCGGACCCTTCGGGGGTGACTCCCACTCCGGAACCGAATGGCGGCTCGGAGCGGCCGCGCCGGCGCCGCCGCTGGCGGCGGGTCGTCCTGATCAGTCTGGTGGTGGTCCTCCTACTCGGTGGCGGCGCGGTGGTCGCCGGCGGCCTCTACCTACGCTCCGTGGAGTCCGGCATCGACCGGGTCGACGCGTTCGAGGACGTACCGGTGGAGTCCCGCCCCGAGCCGGTGGTCGAAGGTGCCATGAACGTGATGATCCTGGGCAGTGACTCCCGCGATCCGGAGAAGACGTCCGGCTCCCGTACCGACACCATCATCCTTGCCCACCTGCCGAAGGACCGGTCGAGCGCCCAGCTCATCTCGATTCCCCGGGACACCTGGGTGTCGGTGCCGCGGTCGAAGGACGGCAACCACGGCGGACGGGACGCGAAAATCAACGCCGCGTACGCCTGGGGCGGCGTGCCGCTGATGGTCCAGACGGTGGAGAAGTTCACCAACGTCCGCGTCGACCACGTCGCGATCATCGACTTCGCCGGCTTCAAGGAAATCATCGACGCACTGGGCGGCATCGAGGTCGACGTGGAAAAGAACTTCACCTCGATCCACCCCCCGTTCCGCAACTTCCGCAAGGGGATGCAGGAGATGGACGGGGAGACGGCGCTGGACTACTCGCGCCAGCGCAAGCAGTTCGCCGACGGCGACTTCGCCCGGATCCGGCATCAGCAGCAGGTCATCAAGGCAATTCTGGACAAGGCGGCCTCCGGTGGTCTGCTGACGAACCCCGGCAAGCTGAACTCGTTCCTCCAGGCCACCTCCAACTCCGTCTCCATCGACAAGAACATGTCGCTGCTCGACATGGCGAACCAGATGCACGGGGTGCGCGGCAACAACCTGACCTTCGTCACGAGTCCGACCAAGGGAACCGGACGGGTCGGCACCGAGAGCGTCGTGTTCGCCGACGAGAAGAAGGCCAAGTCCTTCTACGACGCTGTTCGACGCGACGCGGTAGCAGAGATTCTCGCCGCTGGGAAGTAGGAAATCCGACTGTCTGCATAGCTCTGGTGGTGCAACGTAGCCGGTCGTATCCTTCGGTCGCCCGGACGCCATGGCGCGTGGTTCGGGCGCCGTTCACGGGGAGGGTCGACCATGTCAGGGCATGCGGCTTCGGCCGACCAGGCAACGGGCGAGGTGCAGAACGAGGATCCACCACGGCAAGCCCTACTGACAAGGCCTGAACAGGACGAATACGCGCGCCGAACGGGCCAGCGGGCACGGGAGACCGCACCGGCCAGCGGCGGCACCGGCGACCGGGTGGGGCAGCCAGGTCTCGATGTGACCACAGTGCTGCCCTACGCCGGTTCCCGCGCCTCCAGGCGGACGCGCCGGCTGCGCGCCTGGATGCTGACCGCGCCGGTCGACGTCGCCGCGTTGCTGGCGCCCTTGCTGCTGACCCACCACTACTGGCGGGGGACGCTGGTCATGGCGGGCCTGACCGTGGCGATCTTCGCCGCCGGTGGGCTCTACCGGGCGCGACGCCACGTCAGCATCCTGGACGAGCTGCCGAGCATCTCTGGTCGGCTGCTCGCCGCGGGGGCGGTGGTCGCCATCATCGCGGCCCTGCGTCACGAATCCGCCCAGTACGTGGGCGGGTTCGTGCGGGGCGTGGCGATCTCCGCGGGGCTGGTCGTCATCGGGCGGATGATCACCCGGGAGCTGGCCACCATCGCGCGCAAGCGTCGTTGGGTGGAGCACAACACGATCATCATCGGAAGCGGCCCGACCGCGGTGGAGCTGGCCCGACTGCTGCGCCGCTACCCCCGGTACGGCCTGCGGTTCACCGGATGCGTCGACACCACGGCCCGGCGCGGCCCGGGCTCGCTTCCGCTGATCGGCACGTTCGACCAGCTGGAGCAGCTCGTGACGACGGTCGAGTGTGACGTGCTCATCATCGCGGACCCGCAGTGTTCGGAGGCGTTCCTCACGCAGATCCTGCGCCGGCCGGGCACCGCGAGCTGCGACCTCTGGGCCGTGCCCCGGCTCTGGGGCTCACGCTCCCAGGGGGACCACATCGGCGCGATCCCGATCGTCCGCGTCGGCGGCATCACCCTCTCGGGCTTCCGATGGGGCCTCAAGCGTGCGTCCGACATCGTCGTGTCGGCGCTGGCGCTTCTCATGCTCAGCCCGGTGCTGCTGCTGTGCGCCATCGCCATCTTCTTCGAGGGCGGCCGCGGCATCTTCTTCTACCAGGAGCGCATCGGCCGCGACGGCAAGCCCTTCCGGATCGTCAAGTTCCGCTCCATGCGTCCGCTGGACGAGCACGAGTCGCAGACGAACTGGTCCATCGCGCACGACCGGCGGGTCGGGCCGATCGGCCGGTTCATGCGGCGCACGTCGTTGGACGAGCTGCCTCAGCTGTGGAACATCCTGCGGGGCGACATGAGCGTGGTCGGTCCCCGGCCTGAGCGGCCCTACTTCGTGGAGAAGTTCTCCGCCGAGTACCCCCACTACGCGATGCGGCACCGCGTCCCGGTCGGGCTGACCGGCCTGGCTCAGGTCAGCGGCCTGCGGGGCGACACCCCGATATCCGACCGCGCCCGGTTCGACAACTACTACATCGAGAACTGGTCGCTGTGGTTGGACGCCAAGGTGCTGCTGCGCACGGTGTCCGAGGTGTTCCGCGGCGGCGGTCGCTGACCTTTCACCCACGCGCCACCGCCCGATCAGCCACCTCGTGGCCCCAGAACTGCATGGAGATTGAGATGCCGGATGTTTCGGTCGTCATCCCGACGACCGGCCGAAGCAGCCTCGCGGAAGCCGTCCTGTCCGCCCGTGCCCAGGAAGGCGTGTCCGTACACATCGTGGTCGTGTGCGACCTCGCCGACGTGCCGCCGTCCGTGGCGGAACTCCGGGGGCACATCGACGAGATCGTCTGCACCGGTGGCGGTCGCCGGGGCTCGTACGCACGGAACCTGGGGGTCGCCCGCGCGGCGCCGGGCAGCCACGTGGCGTTCCTCGACGACGACGACGCCTGGTTGTCCACGAAGCTGAAGGTTCAGGTGCCCGCGCTGGAGCGGCTGGCCGCAGCCGGTTGGCTCCCGGTCGTCTCCTCTCGCGTCCTGCAACGCAAGGACGGAGCGGCGCCGCTGCCGACCGCCACGCCCGTCGCTCTCATCTCCGAGGGCGCCTACCCGGAGGACTACCTGTTCCGCCGGCGACGCCTCGGGGTGGGCCGGCAGTCCCTGCCAACGTCGACACTGCTCACCACGCACGAGCTCGCCACCCGCTGCCCGTGGGACGAGACTCTGCCCCGCCATCAGGACTGGGACTGGCTGGTCCGGGTCGCGCGCATCCCGTCCGTGCGGATCCTGCAGGTGGAGGAGGCCACCGCGATCTACACCGTGGGCAGCCCCGGCTCCATCTCGGCCAGCGCGGACTGGCGGACGTCGTGGGATTGGGCGCGGCGGTGGGAGGGAGTCTGGTCCCCGGAGACCTTCTCCGACTTCATCGCCGCCCAGACACTGCGTTACGCCCTCCAAGCGCGCGACAGGGCGGGGATCCGGGAGATGGTGCGTGCCATCCGGCGGAACACGTCCCCGTCCGCCCGCAACGCGGTGCTGGCCGCACTCGGGCTCGTACCCCGAGCCACCCTGGAGCGCATCGCCATGCGAAAGTCGCGTGTCACCTCCGATGCTGCCCCTCTCCTGGACTCGGCCCCCTGATGCGTCTGCACTTCGTACTGCCCCAGCTCGAACCGTTCTACGGAATGGAGCGCGCCGCAGCGCTGCTCATGCGGGGCCTCCAGGCACGTGGTGTGGAGGTCTCGGCGACCGTCCTGTCGCGCGAGGTTCCGGCCGGTCTCGACGACCTGGCGATCGACTCCCTCGGGCTCGGGTCCCGGATCACACGGCTGATGGAGGCGGTCCCGCCGCTGCGACGGCGGTTGCAGGCCCTTCCGGCTGACAGCACGATCGTCGCCAGCGGGCTTTGGGGAAGCGTTCCGGTCGGCGCCGCGTTGACCGGGTCCGGCCGAAGCTTCGTCGCCTGGGAGCACTCGTTGCTGCCGGAGCGGATGCGCATCGACCGACGAGTACGCACGCTGGCCCGGATCGCTCGGCTGCAGCCGCTACGGCCACGGCTGGTGGTAGCGGTGTCGGACGGCGTGGCGCAGACCGTCCGCGCTCTCGTGCCGGGGCAGCCGGTCGTGACCATCACGAATCCGATGCCGCCCAGCTCGTTCGTCGCACCGCGCGACGTCTTCGACCCCGAGCGGATCCGGCTGCTGACCACCGCCGCCTTCCGCCCGTACAAGAACCACGCCTGCGCGCTGTCCGCGCTCGCGCTGCTGCCGCCGCGCTACCACCTGACCTTGGCCGGCGACGGCCAGCAACGGCAGATGCTGGAGGCGATGGCGCGCGACCTGGGCCTGACCGGGCGTACGACCTTCCTCGGCCGGGTCCCCGGGGTCGGCGCCCTGCTGGCCGAATCCGACCTGCTCGTGCACCCGTCCCGCGCGGAGACGTTCGGGTTCAGCCTCGTGGAGGCGGCCGAGGCCGGTCTTCCCGTCGCGGCTCTGCCCGTACCGGCGCTGGACGAGCTGATCCCCACGCACGTGCCCGGCGCCCTGGCCGCGGACACCACGGCCGCTGCCCTGGCTGACACGGTGCTGCGGATGACGGGCCCGCAACGGCCCACCCGGTGTGACTTCGAGAAGGCCTGGCAGGCGCGCACCGAGATGCTGGATCCGGCCGAGGTGAGCCGTCAGTGGGTGGAGGCGCTGACATGACCCTCGCTTCCGGCACCGACGACACGGCATCCGCTCCGATCGCCGACGTCAACGGCAGGCGCCGCGTCCTGCGCCGGTTGCGCTCCGGCGGGCACGACGGTTTCCTGCAGAAGTCGGGGAAGTTCTTCACCGGAACCCTGCTGCGCACCGCCGCTCAGGGGGTCCTCTTCGTCCTCCTGGCCCGCGAGATGTCGATCGACACGTACGGGCTGTTCGTCGGCGTGACCGCCCTGGTCGCGGTGGTGTCACCGTTCGCGTCGGCGGGCGCACCGAGCCTGATCTTCCAGAACCACGCCGACGCGCCGGGTGAGTGGGCCCGGCATCTCGTCCGTGGCCTGCTCCTGTCGCTGATCTTCGGCACAGCGGCGACGGCGCTGGTCGGGCTGGCGGCAGTCGTGATCTGGGGCGCCGAGGTGAGCCTCCTGGACGTGTTCGGCCTCGCCGTCGCGGACCTGGTCGCCTGGCGGCTCATCGAGGCGGTGGCGGCGTCGGTCCAGGCTCGGGGCCGGATCTTCCTCGCGTCGATCGTGCCCGCGCTGCTGCACCTCGGCCGGCTGGCCGGCGCCGCGGCACTCGCGCTCACGCCCGGGACGATCACCATCCGTGAGTGGGCGGTGACCTCCACCGTGACCTCCGCGATCATCTGTCTGTTCCTGGTCTGGTACGGCCTGCGCGACGCGGGCCGGGTCCCGCTGGACCTCCGTGGCTCGCTCGCGCAATCACGGTCCGGAATGCTCTTCGCCGTCGGCCTCTCGGCGCAGACCGTGTACAACGACATCGACAAGGTGATGTTGTCGCGCCTCAGCACCACGGAGAACGCGGCCATCTACGCGGCCGCCTACCGGGTCATCGACTTCGCCTACACGCCGATCCGCTCCATGGCTGCGGTCGCCTACCCGCGGTTCTTCGAGACGGGACGGGACGGCCCCCGGGCGGCGCTGCGATACGCCCGCACGCTGATGCCGCGGTACCTGCTGATCAGCGTGCCGACCGCCGTCCTGCTCGTCGCCTTCGCGTGGGCCATGCCCCTGGTCTTCGGGCCCGAGTACGACGCCGCCACCCCTGCCCTCCAGGGCCTGAGCGCGCTCGTCGTGCTGAAGACGATCCACTATCTCGCCGCGGACACCCTCTCCGGCAGCCGGCTGCAGGCCCTCCGGACGGTCTGCCAGATCATCGTCGGCGTCGTCAACGCGGCCCTCAACATCTGGCTCATCCCACGCTACGGCTGGCAGGGGGCGATCGTGTCGAGCCTGCTCTGCGACGCGCTGCTCGCGGTGCTGCTGTGGGGCTGCGTCGTCGCCGCGCTGCGCCGCGACCCGCAGACCGAGGCCGTCCCGTCGTCGCCACCGGCGCTGCACAAAGAAAGGGCATGAGGTGCGCATCCTCTTCAGCATCCTGCTCACCGCGAGCGGTCTCGCGGTGGCCGCCTGGTTGGCGTTCACCAGGCGGCGGGTCGCCGCGGCGTTCGGCGGTAGCGGGACCGCGATCGCGCTGGTCGCGTTCGCGGTGCTCACCAACGCCGCCCCGGCCCTCGCCGGGGACCGCAGCTCGGCGCTCATCGGCGTACTGGTGCTCTGTCTGCTCGGCTGGCTGGTCCTGACCGGTCGCCGTAGCGTACGCGGCCCCGCCGACGTCTGGCGCCGGATGTCGCTGATCGCAGCGGGCGCGCTGCTCGCCTGGTGTTTCGCCGTGGACGTCCTCTCCGGCACCGGGCTCTACGGTTCGAGGCTGGTGGCGTACGCGGCGTCCGGGCTGTTGCTGCTCGCCGTGCTGCTGATGTCGCGGGACATCGCGCTGGACATGCGGGCGATGACCTGGACCGGGCTCGCCGTCCTCGCGGTCATGACGATCCCCGCCCTGTTCTCCGGTGACGCGGCGTGGCGGGCGTGCACCGCCGGCAAGCTGGAAAAGTGCTCCCTGGCTGGTGGCCTGTTCAAGAGCTTCTACGACTCCGAGAACTACATCGCGCTGCTGGCGTCGTTCACGCTGGTCGCCAGCCTCTGCGTGCTGCGCCGGGCGGAGCTGGTGGCGGCCGCCTCGTTCTGCCTTCTGATCGTCGTCGCTACCGGCTCCCGGACCAGCTATCTGGCCATCGCGGCGGTGGGCGCCTGGCTGCTCGGCAGCTTCCTGCTCGAACGGTGGCGGCGGTTCGTCCGGATCCACCTCGCGCTCAGCGCCGCCTTGGCGATCGCCGCGGCCGGTTTCGCGAGCTACCTGATGTGGAGCGCATCCAAGACGACCCTCAGCAACCGGGGCAACATCTGGATCGCCGCCCGCGAGTACATCGAGGGACGCACGGCCACCGGCGTCGGCGTCTCCAAGTGGTACCTCCTGCGGGACATCGGCGAAGCCCCGACCCACTTCTTCCACTCGGGCTACGTGCTGGCCATCTTCTCGGGCGGTCTGGTGGCGCTCGTGATCTGGTGTCTCTGGGCAACCAGCCTGCTGCACGGCAAGGTCCTCGACGGGCGTGCCTTCACCGCCAAGGCACCGGTCGTGCTGCTCATCGTCTACTCGTTCACGGAGGTCGTGTGGAACCCGCTCTCCGTCGACGGGCTGTCGTGGATCCTCGTCGTACTGATGCTGACCGTCACGTCGTCCTCGGCGTCCGCGGTCGAGCCGACGGCGGGAACTCCGACGGGCGACCAGCCGAGCGGACGGTGGGCCGCACTGCGACGCTGACGGGAGCGCGCGCCGCCGGTCGGACCGGCGGCGCCCGCTCTACCTCGAAGCTTTACCGATCGGCAGGCGGTTGAACGCCAGCAGGCCGGCACCGGTGGCGTTGGCGATCCACGGCCCGGCACCGGAGTGGCCCCGGTAACTGACCCCGGTCGCCCCGGCCGCCGAGCCGGACAGGTGCAGCACCAACTGCCCGCCGGCGCGGTACTGCACGTCGGTGACGGTGACGGTGGAACCGTCGATCCGGAAATCGGCGCCGACGCCCGGATCGACCGTCAACGGATCGTCGGCGCGCAGCTGGATGACCAGCTCCGTACGCGCCGTGTCGGCGAATGCCGCCGACTGCGGGTTCGGGGGAAGCACCCCGTCGCTCGGGCCGGCGTACAGATCGCGCGCCACCACCGCGAAGGTGTGGTCGCCCAGCTCCCGGTAGCCCTGCTCCCAGGCGAAATGGCAGCCCTGGTGCCCGGAGAGCCCGGTGGTCGACAGCACCGTCACGCCCGAGGTGTCGCCGAGGCGGCGCTGGGCCTCCCGCAGTGCGGTCTTGCTGCTGTCGCCGCACGGCGAGGTGCGCACCTGGAACACGTAGTAGCGACTGCCACCCGCGACCTCGCGCCCGATCTCGCGGCGCCAGTCGGCGAGCAGCGCGCCGAATCCGGTCAGGTGCGCGGAGACGTTGTTGTCATCCGACTCACCCTGGTACCAGAAGACCCCGCGCACCTGTCCGATGACCTCGGCGCCGATCAGCCGTTGCCGTAGCCGTCCGTAGTTGGTCTCGAGGTCGCCGGGATCCGCGTCGTTGCGCTGGAAGAACCAGATCGATCTGCCGTTGTCGCCGCCGTTGAAGACGGCCACCGGTACGCGGTACGTGTCGACGATCCGATGGGCCATCCGTATCCCCCACTGACCGACCGACCCCGGCTGCCTGATCGCCTCGCTGACCCCGTAGTGCCAACTCCGATCCGCGGCGGAGATGCCCGGCTGCGGGGTGCTGGAGCCGTAACTGCGGATGAACAGTGACTCCTCGCCTGCCGAGGAGCCCTGGTGCGGCGCCGATACCGCGTTGGACTGGCCCTGGATGACGTAGACGTCCCCCGCGACAACGCCTTCCCACAGGCCGACCCGGCGCTCCAGGCCCTCACCGACGGCGCGCAGCTCGAACCGGTACTCCCGGAGAGCGGCCGTGATCCGACGTTCGAACGAGAACTTACCCCCGGTCGTCACCTGGGCCCGGTCCTCCCAGCGGTCCTGACCGCTGGTCACCTGAAGACGAACCTCCTTGACCCGGGAGTCACGCACCTTGCCGGCAACGGTGACCGTGGCTCCGTTCGCCGCGTCCCTCGGGTACAACTGCCGGTCCTGCGGGTGCCGCTCGACGTCGACAAGGGAGGAGCGGGCGTAGACCGTCAGCCGGCGCTGGGTCCAGGAGCCGGCGTTGCCGGCGAACGTCCAGTCGGTGTTGCCGCCCGGCGCCGGGCCGATGCCTACCGAGAGCGGGCCGCCCGCGGAGGTGAACCCGTTGATGGCGAAGACGGTCTGCGGGGCGTACGTCGACGGGCGGTCGGAGCCGACCAGATGCACCTGGAATGAGCCGTAGCGCAGGGCCGGCAGGACGTCGTCGTCGGCGTCGAAGGTGTCGGCGGAGGCCCCGGAAATCTGGCCGGAGCTGTCGGGGCCGTACGAGTTGGGCCACATCTCCAGGTACCCGGACAGCCCGGCACCCGTCTGCAGGCCGGCGACGTTGGACGCCACTTCCAGATCATCGACGCGTTGCCGGACGAGCTGCCCCTCGCGGGTCGGCAGACCGAGCCGGCCCGCGTCCTCGGTGAAGGGTTCCATGGCCGACCAGACCCACTGCGAACCACCGGGTCCCTCGAGTTCGAGGCAGTACCCGACCCGGTCGAACGCTCCGGCCGCCGCGATACGGCTTCGGTCGAATGTGTAAGGCGGTGTCCGACCGAGCCAGTTGGCGCGTTCGGGCAGGTTCAGTTCGGCCAGCGGGGTGAACTCGCTCAGCGAATCGACGTTCGCCGCGCAGGACGTGCCGTCCACCGGGATCGGCCGTTGCGTCGCAGCGGTCGCCGTCGCCCGCGGCGACGCCGCGTCCTCGGCGGCCCACGCGGCCGCGGCGATGAAGGCCACGAGCACGCCGAGGGCGCCGAGCGCAACCCAGACCAACCGTGCGGTACGCCGGCGGCGCATCACGGTCGAGAACGGATCGGACACCCTTGGACCTCCGCGGCCGAGGCTTTTCGTCGCCGCAAGATTATGCGATCGCCCGTCTTCGCGGTCGCCGACCAGCGCGTCGACGGGTCTCGGACGGCAGCCGAGCAACTCCTCGGGCAGCTCATCGAGTCGGCGCGAGGCCGACCGGGGCGGGGCCGAACGAGGATCACCCCGTCTGCGATGATGCGCGCCATGGCCGCTACGAGCACCACGGCGCCGGTCGCCATCCGGTCCGCCGGCATCGATCTGCTGCGTGTCGTCGGTATCACCGCTGTGGTGATCGGCCATGTCCGCAGCGACGACGTCACCCGGGCGGCCGTGTACACCTGGCACGTGCCGGTCTTCTTCGTCCTCACGGGCTATCTGTGGAAGCCCGGGCGTCCACTGCGTGTGGAGTGGCAACGGCGGTGGCCGACGCTCGGGGTGCCGTACCTGACCTGGTTCCTGCTGCTGATCGCGATGCTGCTCGCCGCCGACGCGGTGACCGGGCGGGTGGCATCGGGCACCTTCGTCGACGCTCTCTACGGCGGCAGCGCGGCCATGCGTCCGTTCTCCGCCTTCTGGTTCGTCTCGGTTCTCTTCCTGCTCGCGATCGCGTACCGGTTGCTGGAGCGGTTGCCGGTCGCGGTCGCGTGGGGGATGGCACTGGCCGGGCTCGCGGTCGCCTACGTGTCGCCGGAGGCGGTGACGGCAGGGCCCCTCGGGGTGTTCCTCGTACCCGCGTGTCTGGTGTTCGTACTGGCCGGGCGGCTGCTCCGCCAGGTGCGGCCACGGTTGTCGGCCGGGTCGGGCGCCCTGCTACTCGTGCTCGGCGCAGCCCTGGTCGTCTCCGGTCTGAGCACACCGCTCGACATGAAGGCCGGCGATTTCGGGCGTCCCGGGCTGGGCGTGCTGACCGCCGTCCTGATCAGCGCCGGCCTCATCCTGCTGGCCGAGGCGCTCGACGGTCGTCTCCGGCAACGAGCGTCCGCCGTGATCGGCGCGCTGTCCGCGTGCGGCATCGCCGTGGTGCTCAGTCACGCCGCCGTCCTGTGGGTCCTGGGCACGCCGGCCCAGGGTGGCCTCTTCGACTTCGCGGCCGCTCTGCTGCTGCCGTGGGGGTTCGCGCTGCTGGCTCTGCGCACGCCGTTCGCGCCGTACCTCATCGGGGCGCCACGGACGCGCGGCCGGTAGGTCCGCCGGGACCGCACACGGCACCCGCCCGGGCGGGTGCCGCCCCGGACCGGAACGGTCAGACCCAGGCGCCTCGGCGGCGACGGACGATGAGCACCACCAGGATGGCGAGGCCGATCACCGCGACCGCGCCGGAGGCGGCGAGCAGTGGCACCGCCCATCCAGGACGGTTCGACCGGCCGGCCCCCGAACCACCGCTGTCGACAGCGGCCTGCCGGTACGCCTGCGCCAGGGCGTTGGCGGGCGACGTGGCGCTGCTTTGTTCGAAGCGGTCGATGGCGGTGCCGAGGTCGCCCTTGAAGTAGGCCTCGAGTCCGCTGCGGTAGAGACGGTCGGCCTCTCCCAGGCTGTTGTTGACCCCGGTCGCGCTCAGAAGTCCCACCATCGTGGACACCGGCACCACGACCCGGTTGGCCCGGTCGGGGCGCAGGATGTCGTTGTCGAGCATGCCGATGACTCGCCCCTCGGCGTCCATGGCGATGCCGCCGCGCGAGTAGACGCCGATGTCCTCCTTGATCCGGTAGATGGGGCCGGTCGGCTGATTGCCCACCGAGGTGACCGTGACCGGCTTGGAGACCACGGTGTAGGTGGCGTCCCGGAAGTTGGTGTCGCTGGTGCTGTAACCCATGACGACGAACGGGGTTCCCTCGGCGATCGTGGCCGCGGTGTTCACCTCGGCCACGGGGAGGTTCTCCTGCGCGAGCTTCACCACCGCGAGGTTGCCCTCTTCCAGAGGCAGCGCCTTGACCACCGTGGCGTCGATCGCCGGGGCCGCCGTCGTGCTGCCCTTGGCCACGTTGAGCTGGCCGTACACCTTGACCTCGGGTGGCGAGGACGGGGCCTCACCGGTGAAGGCCGTCGTCTTCATCCGGGAGCGGGTGAAGGAGTCGACGTCAGCGGGCTTGAGCGCGCCTTCACTGACGAGAGCGTTCGCGAGGGCGGAGAGCGCACCGGAGAGCATGATGTCGGGCGTCGGCTGTACGCACTGGCCGTTGGTCAGCACGTGCCCGTCGTGATTGACCACGAAGCCCGTGCATCGACGGTTGAACGTGACCGGCTGCTGCCGCAGCAGGCTGTTGCCCTGCTTGTTGCGGACGTAGCCGGTCAGGATGACCTCCACGAAGACCATTGAGGGTGCGGCTGTCGCGAGAGCCCGCTCCTCCGGGCTGTGCAGCATCGCCTCGGCCCACGGCTTCAGGCCGGGTGCCGCCGGGCTGCCGCTCGGTTCAGGCGTCGCACGGGTCGACCCGCTGGGGCCGCTGGTCGAGACCGCCCAGACTCCGACGCCGCTACCGAGCACGGCCACCAGGATCAGCGCGATGACGGCCACGAGCAACCCGATCGGCTGCTTGGGCCGCTCCGACGGCTGGATTCGCCGTCCGGGAGCGCTGAACGGGTCCTGCGGTGGTGCGCTGGCGGTCAGCGGCGCGGGCGACTGGGCCTCGACGGCGGGCTGCGTGGTCGCCGGCTGCCCGGAGACCGGCGCCGGGTGCGCCGCCCAGGCGAGCTGCGAGGTGTGCGCCGCCGGCTCGGGCGCACCAGAGACCGGCGTCGGCGGGCCGCTGACCTGCTGCGGTATGCCGGAGACCGGCGGGGCCGAGGTGGGTGGGGCGGAAACCGGCGGTGCGGACGTGGGAACGGGCGTGTAGTCCACACCGAGGGCCCGGAACAGCATCTCGGCGCTGGAGCCGGCGGCGGCAGGGTAGGCCACCCAGGGCGCGGCGGCCGAGAAGTCGGCGTACGTGTAGGTGAAATCCTCGGAGATCTCGCCGAGCGACTCCGCGGCCGCGACGAACGCCTCTCGCCACCCGGGCGTCTCCGCGACGGCGGCGTCGAGCACCGCCACGGTGACGAGCCGGCCGTGCTCATCGGTCGCGGCCCATGCCTTTCCCACCGGAGACCCGCCGAGCGCGTGAGTGAACCTGTATAGGCCTTCCGGCTGCATGCGTGCTCCTCCGTTGTACCGCCGTGCGGATAATACCGATCGCCGCTCAGCGCGACCTGGCCCGATCGGCCGACGGCGGCGAGCTGGCGAGGCTTGCTTCGTGAAAGTTTTCATGCATAGAGTCACGGCGTGAATGAGGGAGCTGTCGCCGTACCCACCGAGCGGGTGCTCGACCTGTTCCACGGGGTCCGGCTCACCCCCACCCAACGCCGGATCGCGCACTGCCTGGTGCAGCACGCCCCGGCTGTGGCGTACCTCTCCGCCGCCGAGGTGGCCGAGCTGGCCGGGGTCAGCCAACCCTCGGTCACCCGGTTCGCCGTCGCGCTCGGGCACGACGGCTACCCCGCGCTGCGGCGCCGGCTGCGCGAGCTGACCGCCGGCGGGCCGGACGGCCGCGCCGACGCCGGCAACGAGCTCCAGCAGGCCGTACGCGCCGAAATCGGCAACCTGGACCGGCTCGCCGGGGAACTCGCCGACCGGGACCGGATCGCCGTCACCGGGCAGCTGCTCGCCGCCAGCCGGCCGCTCCCGGTCCTGGGCCTGCGCGCCGCCGCGCCGCTGGCCGCGTACTTCGCCTACTTCGCCGCGAAGGTGCACCCGGACGTACGGGTGCTCGACGACGGCGGCAGCCTGCTCACCGACCGCCTGGAGCAGGCCGCCGCAGCGGGGGCGAGCGCCCTGCTCGCCTTCGTGCTCCCCCGCTATCCCCGCGAGACCCTCGACGCGCTGCGCGAGGCCCGCGACGCCGGGCTCACCGTCGTGGCCATCACCGACTCGCCGGTCAGCCCGGCCGCCGACCACGCCGACGTGCTGCTGCCCGCCGCCGTCGGCGCCGACCTCGTCTTCGACCTGCACACCGCGCCGATGGCCCTGGCCATGGTGCTGCTCCAGGCGATCTGCGACGCCACGCCGGCCGACACCCAGCGTCGGCTGGAGGCGTTCGAGGCGTCCGCCGCCCGCCGACAGTTGTTCCTCGACTGAGAGAGGACTCAAGATGTCCCACCCCGTCCGCGCCGCCCGTGGCGCCGAACGCACCGCCCGTGGCTGGCCGCAGGAGGCCGCGCTGCGGATGCTGATGAACAACCTGGACCCGGAGGTCGCCGAGCGCCCCGAGGACCTGGTGGTCTACGGCGGCACCGGCAAGGCCGCCCGGGACTGGCCGTCGTACCACGCGCTGGTGCGTACGCTCACCGACCTGCGCGACGACGAGACGATGCTGGTCCAGTCCGGACGCCCGGTGGGCGTGCTGCGTACGCACGAATGGGCGCCGCGGGTGCTGCTCGCCAACTCGAACCTCGTCGGCGACTGGGCGAACTGGCCAGAGTTCCGCCGGCTGGAGCAGCTCGGCCTCACCATGTACGGGCAGATGACGGCCGGCTCGTGGATCTACATCGGCACGCAGGGCATCCTGCAAGGCACGTACGAGACGTTCGCGGCGGTCGCGGCCAAGCTCGCCGGCGCCCGCGGCGACGGGCAGCAGCCGAGCGGCGGCTCGCTCGCCGGCACGTTGACGCTGACCGCCGGCTGCGGCGGGATGGGCGGCGCGCAGCCGCTCGCGGTCACCATGAACGGTGGCGTCTGCCTGATCGTGGACGTGGACCGGTCCCGCCTGGAGCGGCGGGTGCGCGACCGCTACCTGGACGAGATCGCCGACTCGCTGGACGACGCGGTGGAGCGGGCGCTCGCCGCGAAGCGTGAGCGCAAGGCCCTCTCGATCGGCGTGGTGGGCAACGCCGCCGTCGTCTTCCCCGAGCTGCTGGTCAAGGGCGTCGAGATCGACATCGTCACCGACCAGACCAGCGCGCACGACCCGCTGTCGTACCTGCCGGTGGGGGTGGAACTGGCCGACGCCCGGGACTACGCGGCGGCGAAGCCGGCCGAGTTCACCGACCGGGCGCGGGCGTCGATGGCCCGGCATGTGGCGGCGATGGTCGGCTTCCTCGACGCCGGCGCGGAGGTCTTCGACTACGGCAACTCGATCCGGGGCGAGGCGAAGCTCGCCGGCTACGAGCGGGCCTTCGACTTCCCCGGCTTCGTACCGGCCTACATCCGGCCGCTGTTCTGCGAGGGCAAGGGCCCGTTCCGCTGGGCGGCCCTCTCCGGCGACCCGGCCGACATCGCCGCCACCGACCGGGCCATCCTCGAACTGTTCCCCGAGAACGAGTCCCTCGCGCGGTGGATCCGGATGGCCGGTGAGCGGGTGGCGTTCCAGGGCCTGCCGGCGCGCATCTGCTGGCTCGGCTACGGCGAGCGGGACAAGGCGGGTGTCCGGTTCAACGAGATGGTGGCCTCG
This sequence comes from Micromonospora sp. NPDC005367, assembly GCF_040606825.1. Classification (NCBI taxonomy): domain Bacteria; kingdom Bacillati; phylum Actinomycetota; class Actinomycetes; order Micromonosporales; family Micromonosporaceae; genus Micromonospora; species Micromonospora sp. NPDC005367. Next base: position 79,636 of record NZ_JBEXFP010000022.1, read on the forward strand.
GGGGAGCTCTCCGCCCCGGTGGTGATCGGCCGCGACCACCTGGACGCCGGGAGCGTGGCCAGCCCCTACCGGGAGACGGAGGCGATGGCCGACGGCTCCGACGCGATCGCCGACTGGCCACTGCTGAACGCCCTGGTCAACACGGCGAGCGGGGCGTCCTGGGTGTCCATCCACCACGGCGGCGGGGTGGGCATGGGTCGCTCCATCCACGCCGGCCAGGTGTGCGTGGCCGACGGCAGCCCGCTGGCGGGTCAGAAGATCGAGCGGGTGCTCACCAACGACCCCGCGATGGGGGTGATCCGGCACGTGGACGCCGGCTACGACAACGCCCGCGAGGTGGCCGAGCGCACCGGTGTCCGGGTCCCCATGGCGGAGGGCGCCGAGTGAACGCGAGGCCCCTGACCGACCTCACCGCACGGTTCCGGAAGCTCTGGGACGAGATCGCGCCGATCGGCCGGGACGCCGGCAGTGGCGGCTACCTCCGGTACGCGCTGACCGAACCCGAACTGCTGCTGCGCGGCTGGTTCCGGGACCAGGCCGAGCAGCGTGGCATGCCGATCCGCGAGGACGGCAACGGCAACCTCTTCGCCTGGTGGGGTGACCCGGACGCGGGCGACGCCGTGCTGACCGGCAGCCACTTCGACTCGGTGCCGCACGGCGGGGCGTACGACGGCCCGCTCGGCATCGTGAGTGCGTTCCTCGCCGTCGACGAGCTGCGGGAGTCGGGTGTCAAACCGGCCCGACCGATGGCGGTCGGCGCGTTCGTGGAGGAGGAGGGGGCGCGCTTCGGCGTACCGTGCCTGGGGTCGCGGCTGCTCACCGGGGCGCTGCCGGCGGAGCGCGCCGCGGCGCTGCGGGACGCCGACGGGGTGAGCTTCGCCGAGGCGTTGGGCCATGCGCCGGCGGGTGCCCACCCGGAGCTGCTCGGTCGGTTCCGGTCCTTCGTGGAGCTGCACGTCGAGCAGGGCAAGGCGCTGGCCGACACCGTCGCGCCGGTGGCGGTGGCCAGCGCGATCTGGCCGCACGGCCGCTGGCGTTTCGACTTCCGCGGCGAGGGCAACCACGCCGGCACCACTCGGATGGCCGACCGCCGCGACCCGATGCTGACGTACGCGTTCACGGTGCTCGCCGCCAACAAGGAGGCGCGGCTGCGTGGCGCGCACGCCACCGTCGGCCGGGTGTCGGTGGAACCGAACGCCACCAACGCGATCCCGTCCCGGGTGACCGGCTGGCTGGACGCCCGGGCGGCGGAGCCGGAGATCCTGACCGGCCTGGTGGAGGCCGTGCACGACAAGGCGGTGGAGCGGGCCCGGCGCGACGGCACCGGGGTCACGCTGACCGAGGAGTCGGCCACCCCGCTGGTCGCCTTCGACGGCGGGCTGGCCGACCGGTTGGCCGCCCTGCTGGACGCGCCGGTGCTGCCGACCGGGGCCGGCCACGACGCCGGTGTGCTCGCCGGGCATCTGCCGACCGCCATGCTCTTCGTCCGCAACCCCACCGGGGTGTCACACTCCCCCGCCGAGTCCGCCACCGACGCCGACTGCGCCGCGGGCGTGGCCGCGCTCGCCCGGGTGCTGACGGAGCTGACGTGCTGACCGCCGGCACGCCTCGGCGCGCGACGCTCGCCTGGGCGCGGTACCTCTGCGCGGGCCCTTTGGACCTGATGTCGCAGACGATTCGGCGTCGGTCCGGTGGCCCTGGCGACGCCCGAGACCGACCACTACCGGCTGGCACGCTCCGCGGGCAGGAGGACCACCGGGCCGGGGGATCACCAGCGGATGAGGCGCACGACCCGTTCGAGGTGGGCCGCGACCGCGCGGCGGCGCACCCGCCCCGGCACACGGTCCGCCGCCGCCCGCGTTGCGCGCGGCGGCGCGCGGCGCGGTGCCGTCAGGATCGGGTGATGTCACAGACGATTCAGCTCGAAAGGGGGCGCAAGGCATGACCGCCACCCGCTGGCTGGCCGAGTACGCCTGGCTGCCCGAACACGCCGAGCCGATCGCCGACGTGCTGATCGAGGCGGAGGACGGCCGCTTCACGGCGGTGACGCCGTTGACCCGCGGCGGTACGCCCACCGCCGGGGTCGAGGTGCTCACCGACGCGGTACGGCTGCCCGGACTGACCCTGCCCGGACTGGCCAACGCGCATTCGCACGCCTTCCATCGGGCGCTACGCGGGCGTACGCAGGGTGGACGCGGCGACTTCTGGACCTGGCGGGACCAGATGTACGCCCTCACCGTCCGCCTCGACCCGGACTCGTACCTGGCGCTGGCCCGGGCCACCTTCGCGGAGATGGCGCTGGCCGGGATCACCGCCGTGGGCGAGTTCCACTACCTGCACCACGGTCCGAACGGCACCCGGTACGACGACCCGAACGCGATGAGCGCGGCGCTGGTCGAGGCGGCCGCCCAGGCCGGCGTCCGGATCACCCTGCTGGACACCTGCTACCTGACCGCGTCGGTGGACGGACAGCCGCTGACCGGGCCGCAGCTGCGCTTCGGTGACGGCGACGCCGTGCGCTGGGGCGAGCGGGCAGCCGCGTTCACCCCGACGGGCGGGCACGCCCGGGTCGGCGCGGCGGTGCACTCGGTGCGGGCCGTACCGGCCGAGCAGCTCGGCACGGTGGCCCGCTGGGCGCGCGAGCGGGACGCCCCGCTGCACGTACATCTGTCGGAACAGCCGGCGGAGAACGACGCCTGCCGGGCGGTGCACGGCAGCACGCCGACGCGGCTGCTCGCCGACCGGGAGGTGCTCGGCCCGGCCACCACCGCCGTGCACGCCACCCACCCGACGAGCGCCGACCTGGGCCTGCTCGCGGAGAGCCGGACCGGTGTCTGCCTCTGCCCCACCACCGAGCGGGACCTGGCGGACGGCATCGGGCCGGCCCGCCGGATGGCCGATGCCGGCATACCGCTCAGCCTGGGCAGCGACAGCCACGCGGTGATCGACCTCTTCGAGGAGGCGCGTGCCGTGGAGTTGGACGAGCGGCTGCGTACCCGCCGCCGAGGCCACTTCGTCGCGGCCGACCTGGTGACCGCGGCGACCTCCGCCGGGCATGCCGCGCTGGGCTGGACCGACGCCGGCCGGATCGCCGTCGGGGCCCGCGCCGACCTGGTCACGGTCCGGCTGGACAGCGTCCGCACCGCCGGGGTGCCGGCGGTCGGCGCGTTCTTCGCGGCCACCGCAACGGACGTCACCACAGTGGTGGTGGACGGGCGGACGGTCGTCGCCGACGGCCGGCATCGCCGCGTCGACGTGCCCACCGAGCTGGGTAGGGCCATCGCGGAGGTGACCTCGTGAGCATGGACCTGTGGCCGACGCGACCGGTGCGTCCGGGCGACCGGGCGCGGCCGACCGTCCGGAGCAGCGGCAGCCTGCTCGTGGACAACATCGGGGAACTGATCACCAACGCTTTCGACGAGGGCGAGGGCGGGCCGCTGGGCATCCACCGCGACGCCGCCCTGCTGGTGGAGGACGGGCTGGTCGCCTGGGTGGGACCGGCCCGGGGTGCCCCGGCCGCCGACCGGCGGATCGACGCCGGGGGCGCCGCGGTGCTGCCCGGTTTCGTCGACAGCCACGCGCACCTGGTCTTCGCCGGGGACCGGGCGGCCGAGTTCGCCGCCCGGATGGCGGGCGAGCCGTACACCGGGGGCGGCATCCGCACCACCGTCGGCGCCACCCGCGCCGCCCCGGACAGCGACCTGCGCGACAACGTACGACGGCTGCGCGACGAGGCGCTGCGGCAGGGCACCACCACCATCGAGATCAAGAGCGGGTACGGCCTCACCGTCGCCGACGAGGCCCGCTCGCTGCGGATCGCCGCCGAGTTCAGCGAGGACACCACGTTCCTCGGTGCGCACGTCGTGCCGGCCGAGTACGCCGACCGCCCCGACGACTACGTGGGAATGGTGTGCGGGCCGATGCTCGCCGCCGCCGCCCCGTACGCGCGTTGGATCGACGTGTTCTGCGAACGGGGCGCCTTCGACGTGGACCATGCCCGCGCGATCCTCGCCTGCGGGCAGGCCGCCGGGCTGGGCGTGCGGGTGCACGCCAACCAGCTCGGCCCCGGCCCGGGTGTGCAGCTCGGTGTCGAGCTGGGCGCGGCCAGTGTGGACCACTGCACCCACCTGAGCGACGCCGACATCGACGCGCTCGCGTCGCACCCCAGCACCGTCGCGACCCTGCTGCCCGGGGCGGAGTTCTCCACCCGCTCGCCCTACCCGCACGCGCGGCGGCTGGTCGACGCGGGCGTGACCGTGGCGCTGGCGACCGACTGCAACCCCGGCTCGTCGTACACCTCGTCGATGCCGTTCTGCATCGCACTCGCCGTACGCGAGATGCGGATGACCCCGGCGGAGGCGGTCTGGTCGGCGACCGCCGGTGGCGCGCTGGCGCTGCGCCGCGACGACGTCGGGGTGCTGCGCCCCGGCGCCCGGGCCGACCTGATCGTCCTCGACGCCCCCACCCACCTGCACCTGGCCTACCGGCCCGGTGTGCCGCTGATCCGCCAGGTCCTGCACAACGGAGTACCACGATGACCGTTTCCATCCAGCCCACCGGCATCACCCCCGCCGACGTCCTCGCCGTGGCACGCGGCGGTGCCAAGGTCGTGCTCGACCCCGCCACGACGGAGGCGATGGCGACCAGCCGGGCGATCGTGGACGGCATCGAGGCCGCCGGCCGGCCCGTCTACGGCGTCTCCACCGGCTTCGGCGCGTTGGCGAACACGTTCGTCGCCCCGGAACGCCGGGCCGAGCTGCAGCACGCGTTGATCCGCTCACACGCCGCCGGCGTGGGTGCGCCCATGCCCCGGGAGGTGGTCCGGGCGATGATGCTGCTGCGGGTCCGCTCGCTCGCGCTGGGCCGCTCCGGGGTCCGGCCGCTGGTCGCCGAGGCGCTGGTGGACCTGCTCAACCACGACATCACCCCGTGGGTGCCGGAGCACGGTTCGCTGGGCGCCTCCGGCGACCTCGCCCCGCTGGCGCACTGCGCGTTGGTGCTACTCGGTGAGGGCTGGGTCCTCGGCCGCGATGGTGAGCGGGTCGACGCGGCGGACGCGCTGCGCCAGGCCGGCCTGGCACCGATCGAGCTGGCCGCCAAGGAGGGGCTGGCGCTGATCAACGGCACCGACGGCATGCTCGGCATGCTGCTGCTGGCCCTGCACGACGCCGCCCACCTGTTCACCATGGCGGACGTGACCGCCGCGCTCGCCATCGAGGCGATGCTCGGCTCGGACCGGCCGTTCCTGCCCGAGCTGCACAGCATCCGCCCGCACCCCGGCCAGACGGCGTCGGCGGCGAACATCCACCGGCTGCTGCAGAACTCGGCGGTGATGGACTCGCACCGGGACGACCTGGCGCACGCGGTTCAGGACGCGTACTCGATGCGCTGCGCACCGCAGGTGGCCGGTGCGGCCCGCGACACGTTGGACTTCGCCCGTACGGTGGCCGACCGTGAGCTGATCTCGGTGGTGGACAACCCGGTGGTGCTGCCGGACGGCCGGGTCGAGTCGACCGGGAACTTCCACGGCGCTCCGCTCGGCTTCGCCGCCGACTTCCTGGCCATCGCCGCCGTCGAGGTCGGGGCGATCTCCGAGCGGCGGGTCGACCGGCTGCTGGACGTCACCCGATCCCGGGACCTGCCGGCGTTCCTCTCCCCCGACGCCGGGGTGAACTCCGGCCTGATGATCGCCCAGTACACGGCGGCCGGGATCGTCGCGGAGAACCGCCGGCTCGCCGCACCCGCCTCGGTGGACTCGCTGCCCACCAGCGGCATGCAGGAGGACCACGTCTCGATGGGCTGGGCGGCGGCCAAGAAGCTGCGTACGGTCCTGGACAACCTGACCAGCGTGCTCGCGGTCGAGCTGCTGGCCGCGGTGCGGGGCCTGCAGCTGCGCGCCCCGCTCACCCCGTCGCCGGCCGGGCGGGCCGCGGTCGAGGCGCTCGGAGGGATCGCCGGTGAGCCGGGTCCGGACGTGTTCCTCGCCCCGCTCATGGAGGCCGCGCGCGAGGTGCTCCGCGGCCCCGACCTGCGCGCCGCGATCGAACGCGACCTCGGCCCCCTGGCCTGACCGCCCGCCCCGACACAACGCCTCTCGCACGAAAAAAGCGTGGCCATCCCGCATCGGATGGCCACGCTTTTTCCGTGCACTGGTGCCTGCAAAGGGGAGGCGGCAGAAGGTCAGGGGGTGGGTTGGAACAGCTTCGCGACCAGCTTCGCCAACTCGCGCAGCGCCTTGCCGCGATGGCTGATCGCGTCCTTCTCCTCGGGCGTCAGCTCGGCGTTGGTCCGGGTCTGCCCGTCGCCCAGGAAGATCGGGTCGTAGCCGAAGCCTCCGTCGCCACGCGGGGCGCGCAGCAACCGGCCCGACTGCCGACCGTCGACCAGGTGCTCCTTGCCGCCCGGCAGCACCAGGGCGACGGCGCAGACGAACGAGGCGGAGCGGTGCTCGTCCGGCAGGTCGGTGATCTGGTCGAGCAGCAGCTGGAGGTTCGCCTGGTCGTCGCCGTGCCGTCCGGACCAGCGGGCGCTGAAGACACCGGGCATCCCGCCCATCGCGTCGACGGCCAGTCCGGAGTCGTCGGCAACGGTGGGCAGGCCGGTACGCCGGAACCCCTCCCGCGCCTTGATCAGAGCGTTCTCACCGAAGGTCAGACCCGTCTCCGGCAGCTCCGGGTACTCCTCGACGTCGTCGAGGCCCAGCAGAGCGACCCGGTGTGCGCCCAGCGAACCGTCGAGAATCCGCTGCAGCTCCACCAGCTTCTTACGGTTACGGGTGGCCAGCAGGATCTTGTTCACAGCATTCCGCCTTTGTTCGCGACTGCGGGGCTCGCGAGCTCACTCCTCGCGCTCATGAGAGAGCCTTCCGCTGGACCTCGGCCAGTTCCGCGCAGCCCGCCACCCCGAGGTCGAGCAGGGCGTCGAGCTGACTCCGGGGAAACACGCCCGCCTCCCCGGTGCCCTGCACCTCGACGAAGTCGCCGGCGCCGGTGCAGACCACGTTCATGTCGACCTCGGCGGCCACGTCCTCGGCGTAGCAGAGGTCGAGGCGTGCCTCGCCGCCGATGACGCCGACGCTGACCGCGGCCACCGACCGGTGCATCACCGTCTCCGGCTTGCCGACCAGCGCCTTGCGGTCGGCGAGCCAGCGGACCGCGTCGTACAACGCCACGTACGCGCCGGTGATGGCCGCCGTCCGGGTGCCGCCGTCGGCCTGGAGCACGTCGCAGTCGAGCACGATCGAGTTCTCGCCGAGCGCCTTCAGGTCGACGCTGGCGCGCAGGCTCCGGCCGATCAGCCGGGAGATCTCATGCGTACGCCCGCCGATCTTCCCTCGGACGCTCTCCCGGTCGGATCGGGTGTTGGTGGCTCGAGGCAGCATCGCGTACTCGGCGGTGACCCAGCCGAGGCCGGAGCCTTTCCGCCAGCGGGGCACCCCCTCGGTCACGCTCGCCGTGCAGAGCACTCGGGTCGCACCGAACTCGACGAGCACGGAGCCCTCCGGATGAGTGCTCCACCCCCGGGTCAGCGTCACCGGTCGGAGTTGGTCGGGCCGTCGCCCGTCGGGTCGTGCCATGCCTGCACCCTATGCGGTTCGCTGATCCGGCCGCGCCGCGGTGTCCCCGACCCGCCTGGCCGCAGCACGGGCCATCCGCGGTGACCACCTCCGGCGACCACTGCGGCGAGAGCGGTTGGTGCCCGGCGGGTCAGATCTCGTAACTCGCGCCCGGACGGACCACGTCGAGCGGTCCGGTGTACGCGGCGGCGGCCGACTCGACGGTGTGCGCCTCACTGCCCCAGGCGGCCACCAGGTGCGTGAGCAGCAACCTGCCGACGCCCGCCTTGGTCGCCGCCTCGCCGGCCTCCCGGCCGGTCAGGTGCAGGTCCGGCGGGTTCTCCACGCCGTCGAGGTAGCTCGCCTCGCAGAGGAACACGTCGGCGTCCTGGGCCAGGCGCAGCAGCGCATCGCACGGGGCCGTGTCGGACGAGTAGCAGAGCACCCGGCCTTCGTGTTCGAGCCGCACCCCGTACGTCTCGACGGGGTGGTTGACCCGGTCGACGGTGACGGTGAACGGGCCGATCGGGAAGGTGCCGGGTTGCAGGCCGTAGAACTGGTAGACGTCGTCCATGGTGCGCTCGTCGCCGTACGCGGCCATCAGCCGGTCGGGGGCGCCGGAGGGCGCGTACACCGGCAGGGGCGGGTACGGGCCGTCGGGGGCGTAGCGGCGGACGACCACGTAGGTCACGGCGTCGAGGACGTGGTCGCAGTGCAGGTGGGTGAGGAGGATCGCGTCGGGGGCGTGCAGGCCCGCGTAGCGCTGAAGGGTGGAGAGCGAACCGGAGCCGAAGTCGATCAGCAGTCTGAACCCGTCGGCCTCTACGAGGTAGGCGGAGCACGGCGACTCCGGTCCGGGGAAACTTCCCGCGCAGCCCAGGACGGTCAGTCGCATCGAGTCGTCTCGCTGTCACGTTGCGTAGTCGCCACGCCGGTCGTCGCTCGGCTCATGATCTCGACCGACGCGTACGCCACGCAGCGCAGCCTACGCTGGCACGCGCGGACGCAAGAATCATCCGTTGAAAGTTGTCGTCAAGGTGACACCCGCCGCGGGGACGACCGGCATCGCGTGACCGAATTCGAACATCATCGCGACACCGGCCGTCGCGCTACGTAAGGGCGCGGCACCTGCCAGGTCAGGCCCAGAGCTGCCCCTCCAGGGCCTCTTCGGCGTCGGCCAACGTGCCGCCGTAGGCCCCGGTGGAGAGGTACTTCCAGCCGCCGTCGGCGACCACGAACGCCACGTCGGCCCGGTGGCCCGCCCGCACCGCCTCGTGGGCGACCGCGAGGGCGGCGTGCAGGATCGCGCCGGTGGAGAACCCCGCGAAGATGCCCTCCACCTCGACGAGCTGCCGGGTACGCAGTACCGCGTCCCGGGTACCGACGGAGAACCGCCGGGACAGCACCGTCGCGTCGTAGAGCTCCGGGACGTACCCCTCGTCGATGTTGCGCAGACCGTAGACCAGCTCGCCGTAGCGCGGCTCGGCCGCGACGACCTGGATTCCCTCGACCTTCTCCCGCAGGTAGCGCCCCGTGCCCATGAGCGTGCCCGTGGTGCCCAGGCCGGCCACGAAGTGGGTGATGGTCGGCAGGTCGCGCAGCAGCTCCGGCCCGGTCGTCTCGTAGTGCGCCCGGGCGTTCGCCTCGTTGCCGTACTGGTAGAGCATCACCCAGTCGGGGTGCTCGGCGGCGATCTGCTTCGCGGTGGCGACCGCCTGGTTAGACCCGCCGGCCGCCGGCGAGAAGATGATCTCCGCGCCGTACATCCGGAGCAGCTGGACCCGCTCGGTCGACACGTTCTCCGGCATCACGCAGACCAGGCGGTAGCCGCGCAGCTTCGCGACCATGGCCAGCGAGATCCCGGTGTTGCCGCTGGTCGGCTCGAGAATGGTGTCACCCGGCCGGAGCTGACCGGCCTCCTCGGCCGCGCGCACCATGAACAGTGCCGCCCGGTCCTTGACGCTGCCCGTCGGGTTCCGGTCCTCCAGCTTCGCCCAGAGCCGCACCGGCGGTGCCCCCTCGGGCACCGTCGGGGAGAGCCGGGGCAGCCCTACCAGGGGTGTACCGCCGCAGGCGTCGAGCAGACTTTCGTACCGCGCCATGGCGGCCGCCTCAGCGTTCGACGGCGAAGGCGCGCCGGTCGGGCTCCACGGTGGCCGCCAGCTTCTGGTTGCCGATGGCCGCGGCCGCGGCGAAGCCGAACGCGCCGCCGGCGACCGCCGGCAGGATGGTGACGCTGTCACCATCGCTGAGCTTGGCGTCCAGCGCGCCGAGGAAGCGGACGTCCTCGTCGTTGACGTAGACGTTGACGAAGCGGTGCAGGGCGCCGGCCTCGGTGACCAGGCGGGCCCGCAGGCCGCCGTGCCGCGAGTCCAGGTCGGTGAGCAGGTCGGCCAGGGTGTCGCCGGCGCCTTCGACGACCTTCGCGCCGCCGGTGTAGCTGCGCAGGATGGTGGGGATGCGAACCTCGATGGCCATGATGTCGTGCTCCTTCTCGGGTGTGCCTCGGTGACGGGACGTGGGTCGGGTGCTACGGCGTCTCGTTCAGCTGCCGGAACACTCGTAGTCGACCGCCGTCGGGCTCTGCCCGAACTTGTAGGACTGCACGGCGTGCGGGTCCACCGCAGCGTTCACGACCCGGACCGGCTCCTCGGTCACCACACCGTCCACGATCCGGAAGGAACGGATCTCCTCGCCGTCGGCGTCGCGGGTGGAGACGAGCAGGTAGTGCGCGCCCGGTTCACCGGCGAAGGAGACGTCCGTGCGGGACGGGTAGGCCTCGGTCGCGGTGTGCGAGTGGTAGATGACCACGGGCTCCTCGTCCCGCTCGTCCATCTCACGCCAGACCCGCAACTGCTCCATCGAGTCGAACTCGTAGAAGGTCATGGAGCGGGCGGCGTTGTCCATGGGGATGAGCCGGGTCGGGGTGTCGCTGCCGACGGGACCGGCGACGACGCCGCACGCCTCGTCCGGGTGGTCCCGACGCGCGTGCGCCACGATCGCGTCGATGATCGACCGGTCGATGCTCAGCACGCCGACCAGCCTAACGCCTGGCCAGCGCGGGCCGCGAGCGTGGCCGCCGTCACGCTGCGTCGATCAAGGCGTTGAGCAGGGATTCCTGGAGATAGCCGAGATACGCGTAGACCGACAGTTGGAACACCCGGCTGGAGGTCGGGTCCTCGGCGACCGCCTCGTCCAACTCTTCGCCGAGGTCGGTACCGTCCTTGATCTCCAACCGGACGCCCATCGCCAGCCGCGCGTCGTTCAACGCGCGGAGCCACGCCTCGGCCGCCTCGGCGTCCAACCGCACCTCGCCGCCGGACTCACCCGGCAACGCCGCAAGGATGGCGCCGGCCTGGTCGATCTTCGCGGTCTTGAGGTCGCCCTCCGTGTACCGGCGGAACTCGGCCGTGCTCCTGCGATCGTCCGGGTAGGCGTCGGGGAAGAGCCGGCCCACCACCGGGTCGGAGTGGTCGAAGCCGTCGGTGAGCAGTCCGACCACCTCGGAGGCGACCTTGCGCAGCACCCGTACCTCGTCGGAGGCGAACGTGGCGACGTAGCGGCCGCTCTGGCGGCGGAACATACTCAAGACGCCATCCCTGTTCGCGACTGCGGAGCCCGCAGCACCGGCTCGATCCTCGCGCTCACGAGCGGTCCACCGTCGCCCAGAGCCCGTACGCGTGCAGCTGCGACGCGTCATGCTCCATCCGCTCCCGGGCGCCGGAGGAGACGACGGCGCGCCCCTTGTGGTGCACGTCCAGCATCAACCTCTCGGCCTTCTCCCGGCTGTAGCCGAAGAGCTTCTGGAAGACCCAGGTCACGTACGTCATGAGATTGACCGGGTCGTCCCACACGATCGTCACCCATGGCCGGTCGGAAGCCGGCACCTCTTCGGTGGCCGGCGTCTCGACCGGTGCAACCTGCGGAGCCGCCATGCCCCCCATCGTGCCACCGGTTTCCGGGAACCGAGGAACCGGAACGCCGGACCGGCCCGGATCGCCCTCCAGCGGCACGCCCGACCCGTCGGCGCCGCGCCCGAGGGGTGGGCGGGCGGGCCCGACGGGCCGGGTGTCGGAGCCGCCGTCAGGCGAGCAGGATGCCGTGGTCGACCGCATCGGAAAGCACCGCACCCAGAGCGACACGGACGACCTCGAACCGGCGGGAGACGTCCCGGGCCAGCTCCAGCTCGACTTCCCGCAGCGCCCGCTGGGCCCATGCCCGCGCCTCGTTGGCGTCATTGTTGCCGGGGCTGCGCCAGTGCTGCCAGCAGCCGCCGGAGAGGGCGACGGCGACCGGTGGGAGGATCTCGGTCCGCGCGGCACCGGGATAGCCGGCGAGGGCGTCGATCGCCCCGTCACCGGCCAGACCGGCCACGCCGGCGGTGCTCGTGACGAGCAACACCCGGTCGAGTTCGCGGGCCTGCCGGTCTTCGGCGAGACCGAAGCGGATCGCTTTGACGACCCGCTGGCGTACCCCGTCGGGCAGCGGCGCCCCGAGGACCCGGGCGAGGGATTCGTCGAGGAGGCCGCCCACCGCCCGGTCGCACTGGGCGGTGGCCAGCAGCGAGAGCGCCTCCGTCTCGCGGTCGAGCAGCTGCGGCAGCCCGGCGCAGCCGACCCCGAAGACGATCTCCTGGACCACCCGCAAGTGAATGTTGGCCAGTTCGAGTGCGAGGTACTGACGGATCCGCTGGGCGCAGGAGCGGCTCTGCCGGTCCAGCTGCTCGGACCAGTCGCCCGGGTCGGTCACCACGTTCACCCGAACGTGCTCGCCCGGCAGCATGGGCGGATCGGAGCTGGCGCGGCGCAACCCTTCGTCGACCGCCCAGCCGACCAGTGCCCGGCGCAGGTCCGCCGCGGCGGCGCCGTGCAGCGCGAACCAGCGCGCCTCGACGAGGCCGGGCACGGCGGAGAGCAGCGCGGCACGGTGTGCTTCCACCGTGACGGCAACGGGGTCGACCGTGGGGCCGGGCGAGGGGGACCCGGCCCGGTACGACGGGACGGACGCCCCCGCGTCCTCCGTCGCCGCCGCGCTGTCGGACCCGGACCAACCGGTCGAGCCCGGAGTGACCACGAAGAAGACCGGCACCTTGGCCCGGGCGACCTCCGCCAGCAGGTCGAGTTCCGCGGCGGTGCACACCTGGTCGGCGGCGACCACGAAGAGCAGCGCTCCGGCCCGGCCGGCCGCGTCCAGCAGCACCGGCACACCGGCGGCGCCGAGCGTGCCGGTGTCGGCCGTGTCGACCAGGCTGAAGTGGCGCAGCAGCGGGTCGGGCAGGTGCAGCTCGACCCGACGCGGCGGGCGCGCCAACGCGGGGCCGTTGGCCGTGCGGTCCGCGCCGTAGGTGTGCGGCTGGCGGTAGCCCGGCACGTACGCCGCCCGGGTCGCCGTGGTGCCGTGGCGCATCACCAGCCAGCTGCCGTCGGGCACGCTGAGCAGTGCCGGGTCGAGATCGAGCAGGGTGGCGAGCACGGCACGGCGGCCGGCTCCAGCGGGTCCCACGGCCAGCACCCCGAGCGGTTCGTCCGAGCCGGGCGTGGCCACCCCGACCCGGGTGGGCAGCGGCGCACACCGAGGCACGTCGCGCGGCCCGGGCAGGTCGCCGGGCACGTCGACAGCGGGGCGAGGACCCGGCTTCATCAGGGCGGCGACCTCCCGTGGCGGGCGGACCGGCAGCAGCCGGCCGCGTGGAAACTCCGGTGAATCGATCCGGATGCCGGAAGACTACGAGCGACCCGCGCCTCCGGCGGAACAGTTCGGATACTCACCGGTAATCACGAGATTACTCAACTTCGCTGCGTGACGCTCTGCCTCCAGACCGATTGCGATGGATATGCTGCTGGGATGAGTCGGTGGAGTTTCGTCGGCCGAACGGATGAGCTCGACCGTCTTCTGTCGGCAGTGACCAGCACGGAGGGGCGGGGACTCTTCTACAGCGGCAGCGCGGGCATCGGGAAGAGCCGGCTACTGCGCGAGGGCATCTCGGCGCTGCCCAACGACCGCTACGCCATCTGGTCGATCGCGGCCAGCGCCACCACCGCGAGCCTCCCCTTCGGCGGCCTGGTCCAGGTGCTGCCCGCCGAACAACCGCAGGGCCTGTCCCCCGCCGGCATCCTGCGCTGGGCGCTGGACGTGCTCCAGCAGCAGGCCGCCGGACGTCGCATCGTGCTCGCCATCGACGACGCCCACCTGCTCGACCAGCCGTCGGCCGCGCTGGTGCACCTCGTCGCCCGCGCCGACAACGCCACCGTCATCGGCACACTGCGCGACGGCGAGCAGATCCCGCTGCCGATCCGAGCACTGTGGACGGACGACCTGGTCGACAAGGCCGAGCTCAGTCCGATGGCTCCGGCGGAGACCGCGGGTCTGCTCGCCGAGATCCTGGGCGGCCCGGTCGACGCCGGCTCCGCCGACCGGCTCGGCCGGCTCTCCGCCGGCAACCCGCTGCTGCTCCGCGAGCTGGTGCACGCCGCCGCGGGCAGCGAGGAACTGACCCGCACGTACGGGATCTGGAAGTGGACCGGCCGGCTCGAGCTGGCCCCGAACCTGACCGACCTGATCGACACCCGGATCGGCCAGCTCACCCCCGCCGTCCGGGCGGTCGTGGAGCTGGTCGCGTTCGGCGAGCCACTCGGCCTGCAACTGCTCAACCAGGCCGTCGACCAGCAGGACGTGGAGATCGCCGAGGAGCGGGGCCTGATCAGCGTCATCCAGCACGACCGGCGCACCAACGTCCGGCTGGCGCACCCGCTCTACGGCGAGATCCTGCGCCGCCGCTGTCCGGTCAGCCGTACCCGCCGATTGCAGGCCGACCTCGCCGAACTGTTGGAGCGGGTGGGTAAGCGGCGCCGGGACGACCTGCTCCGGGTGGCGGTCTGGCGGCTCGACTCCGGCACCGCCCAGGACGCTGCGCTGCTGCTCGATGCGGCCGGCCAGGCGTTCAGCCGGTACGACGTACCACTGGCGACGCGGCTGGCCCGCGCGGCGCTCGACGCCGGCGGCGGGTTCGACGCCGCCGAACTGCTCGCCACCATCCTCATGTTCGCCGACCGGCCGGATGAGGCGATCGGCGTGCTCGACGCCGTCTCCCCCGACCCGGCCGAGCGCCATCGGTTCGCCCGCTGGCTCACCGTGCGTGGGATGGTGACCTACTGGGGGCTCAGCCACGAGTCCACGGTGGAGGAGATCGCGGCGCGGGCGGAGAGCCTCACCGACTCGGCCGACCAGGCCCGGGTGCGTGCGTTCGAAGCGATCATGCGACTGCACCGTCTCGACACCGCCACCGCCCTGCGGCTCAGCCAGAACGTGCTGGACCGTCCCGCGGCCAGCATCGCCGCCCGCGAGCTGGCCCGGTCCACCATCGCCTACCTACAGGCCGCACAGGGGCAGCTGCGCCGCAGCGGCACGGCCATCGCCCAGGTGCACTCCGAGGCGGCCCGCTGGCGCGCCGACATGCCGTACCTGCAACTCGCCCTGGAGCTGGCCCGGGGCACCCGCCTCACGCTCGCCGGCGACCTGGCCGGGATCGACGCGATCGTGGCCGACGAGTTCGCCGACCTCGCCGGGGCCGGCGACTTCCGGCTCGGCACCGGCTACCTCGCGATCCTCCAGGCGTACGCGGCGCGGCTGCGCGGTCAGAGCGACGCGGCGCTGCGGACCAGCCTCGGCGCCTGCGCGGTGCTGGCCACCAGCCGGGTGTACGCCGGCCTGGCGCAGGCCGAGCGCGCCCAGGCGGCCGCCCTGCGCGGCGACGCGACCCAGGCCGCCGAGGCGATGGCCGAGGCGGACCGCACCCAGGCGCCCGGCATGGCGGTGCTCTACCCGTGGCTGGAGCAGGCGCGCGGGGCGGCGCTGGCCGCGGCCGGCGACCTGCCCGGGGCGGTGAAGCAGCTGACCGACCTGGTAGACCGGCTGCGCGCGGACGGCTTCGCCGGTCACGAGATCCACGTCCTGTACGACCTGGTCCGGCTGGACCAGGCCGGCGCGCCGGTCGGTCCCACCTGCTCCGACGGCAGTCGTCGCACGGTCGCGCAGCGCCTCAGCGAACTCTCCGAGCGCGTCGACGGTGACCTGCCGCCGCTGCTGGCCCGGCACGCCCACGCCGCGGTCTCCGGTTCCCCCGCCGAACTGCTCGCGGTCGCCGACGCCCTCGCGGCGCGCGAGCTGAACGTCTTCGCCGCCGAGGCGACCGCCGCCGTCCTGCACCGGCTGCGTCGGGAGCGGCCCGCCGCCGCCGGCGAGGCCCGGGAACGCCTCGCCGCGCTGCTGAACCGCTGCGACGTCGTCCACACCCCGGCGTTGCGCGCCGGCACACCGACGCTTACCGACCGGGAGTGGGAGGTGGCCCGTCTCGCCACCCACGGGGCGACCAGCAAGGCCATCGCCGAGAAGCTCTACCTCTCCGCCCGGACCGTGGAGAACCACCTCCAGCGCGTCTACGCCAAGCTCGGTGTGACCAGCCGGGCCGAGCTGCACGCGGCGTTGCGGGCGATCCCGGGGCACGAGGGCGGCGACGCCGACTGAACTCTTAGGCTGGGTCCGTGAGCACCCTTCGCCCCGCCCTGCTGACCGACCACTACGAGCTGACCATGGTCAGCGCGGCGCTGCGCGACGGCACCGCCGACCGCCGCTGCGTCTTCGAGGTCTTCAGCCGCCGCCTGCCGGCCGGACGCCGCTACGGCGTGGTCGCCGGCACCGGGCGCCTCATCGAGCTGATCCGCGAGTTCCGGTTCGACGAGGCCGAGGTGGACTTCCTGCTACGCACCGGCGTGGTCGACGAGCAGGCCGCGGCCTGGCTGCGGGACTACCGCTTCACCGGCGACATCGACGGGTACGCCGAGGGGGAGCTCTTCTTCCCCAACTCCCCGATCCTCACCGTCTCCGGCGGCTTCGCCGAGTGCGTGGTGCTGGAGACGCTCGTGCTCTCGGTGCTCAACCACGACAGCGCGATAGCGGCCGCCGCCGCCCGGATGGTGACCGCGGCTCGTGGCCGTACCCTCATCGAGATGGGCGCCCGGCGGGCGCACGAGGGGGCCGCGGTGGCCGCCGCCCGGGCCGCGTACCTGGCCGGCTTCAGCTTCACCTCGAACCTGGAGGCGGGCCGGCGCTACGGCATCCCCACCGCCGGCACCGCCGCGCATGCGTTCACCCTGCTGCACGACGACGAGCGGGCCGCGTTCGCCTCGCAGGTCGCCACGCTGGGGAAGAGCACGACGCTGCTCGTCGACACGTACGACATCAGCCAGGGCATCCGCAACGCCATCGCGGTGGCCGGACCGGACCTGCGGGCGGTCCGGATCGACTCCGGCGACCTCGCGGTGATCGCCCAGCAGTCCCGGGCGCTGCTCGACTCGCTCGGCGCCACCGAAACGAAGATCATCGTGTCGGGTGACCTGGACGAGTACGCGATCGCCTCGCTCGCCGCCGAGCCGGTCGACATGTACGGGGCCGGCACGGCCGTCGTCACCGGCTCCGGCGCGCCGACCGTCGGACTGGTCTACAAGCTGGTCGAGGTCGAGGGACGACCGGTGGTGAAACGCTCGGAGCACAAGGCCACCATCGGCGGCCGGAAGATCGCGGTGCGGCGGCACAAACCGACCGGTACGGCCACCGAAGAGGTGATCGTCCCGCAGGGGGTGCCCGAGCGGCAGCCCAACGACCGGCTGCTCCAGCGCCAGTTCGTGATCGGCGGCGAGCCGACCGAGCTGCCCACCCTGGCGGAGTCGCGTGAACACCTGCGGGAATGCCTGATCTCCATCCCCTGGGAGGGGCTCAAGCTCTCCGGCGGCGACCCGGCCATCCCGGTCAACGTCGTACCGGCGGAGTAGACATGGCCCCGCGGAGGGCCGCGGTCGTCTGGAGGGAGCCCCGGTGAGCAACGCGCTGATCATCGTCGACGTGCAGAACGACTTCTGCGAAGGCGGCTCGCTGGCCGTGAACGGCGGTGCGGACGTGGCGGCCGGCGTCACCCGGCTGCTCGCCGCCGCCCCGGGCCGGTGGGAACACGTGGTGGCGACGAAGGACTACCACGTCGACCCGGGGGCGCACTTCGGAAATCCCCCCGACTTCGTCGACACCTGGCCTCGGCACTGCGTGGTCGGCACCCCCGGTTCGGAGTTCCATCCGGCGCTGGAGACCGACCGGATCGAGGAGATCTTCCACAAGGGGGAGCACGCGGCCGCGTACTCCGGTTTCGAGGGGCACGCCGCGGACGGCGAGTGCCTGGCCGACTGGCTGCGCCGGCACGGCGTGGACTCGGTGGAGCTGGTCGGTATCGCCACCGACCACTGCGTACGGGCCACCGCGCTGGACGCCGCCCGGGAGGGCTTCACCACCACCGTGCTGCTGGACCTCACGGCGGCCGTCGCCCCGGCCACCACCGACGTGGCGCTGCGGTCCATGAACGGCGCCGGGGTCACGCTACGCGGGGAACCTGTGATCAGGAACGCATGACCAGGTAATCGGTTGGCGACCGCCGTATCTCCGGCGAGGATGACGCCGGAGGTACGGACCGTCGTGAATTTGAAGCCTTACCGGGAGGCGCTCGCCCTGCCCGGTCTCCGGTCGTTGCTGCTCGTGGCGGTACTGGCCCGCATCCCGCTCACCGCGACCGGAGTGACGCTCACCTTCTACGTCCTCCAGGACCTCGGCCGAGGCTACGGGGCGGCCGGGCTGGTCGGTGCCGCGGTCACGGTCGGTGGGGCGATCGGCGGTCCACTGCTCGGCCGGCTGATCGACCGCCGGGGGCTGCGGCCGGTGCTCGTACTCACCGGGATCGTCGAGGCCGTCTTCTGGTCCACCGCGCCCTCGCTGCCCTACCCACTGCTGCTTCCGGCCGCCTTCATCGCCGGCTCGCTCGCCCTGCCGATCTTCTCGGTGGTGCGGCAGTCCGTCGCCGCGCTGGTGCCCGAGGAACGCCGCAGGCCCGCGTACGCCCTCGACTCGATGTCGGTGGAGCTGTCGTTCATGGTCGGACCGGCGCTGGCGGTGGCCCTGGCCACGACGATCACGGCACGACACACCCTGTACCTCGTCGGAGCCGGCATCGTCGCCGCCGGGGTGGCGTTCTGGCTGCTCAACCCGCCCACCGCCGACGGCCTCGAGGAACCCGGTACGCCCCGACGGCAGGTACCCCGACGCGAGTGGGTGACCACCAGGCTGCTGGCCGTACTCGCGGTCAGCCTCGCCGCGACCCTGGTGCTCGGCGGCACCGACGTGGCGGTGGTCGCCGTACTGCGGGAGAGCGGCGAGGTCGGCTGGACCGGCCTCGTCCTCGCCATGTGGGCGGTCGCGTCACTGGTCGGCGGTTTCGCGTACGGTGCGACGCACCGGGCAATCTCGCCGCTGGCGCTGATGGCCGCGCTCAGCCTGTGCACCATCCCGGTCGGGCTCGGCGGATCACACTGGTGGCTGCTCTCCCTGGCGATGATTCCGGCCGGTGCGCTCTGCGCCCCCACCCTCGCGGCGACCGCCGACGCGGTCAGCCGGCTCGCGCCCGCCGAGGTACGCGGCGAGGCGATGGGCGTGCACGGCTCCGCCGTCACCGTCGGACTCGCCGTCGGCGCTCCGCTCGCCGGCGCGGTGATCGACGCTCGGGCACCCTGGTGGGGCTTCGCCGTCACCGGCGTGATCGGAGCGTTGGTGGCGCTCGCGGTGCTTCCGATCGAGCTGCGCCGCCGCCGTGCCGATGCGGTCCGCTCCGAGCCGGAGTACGCCTCCGCCATCCACTGAGGCTCACCGCCCGACCCCGGCACAGCCGTCGGTTGACCGACCCGTGCGCTGACCTACCCGCAGTTGACCGACCCATGCGCTGACCGACCCGTGCGCTGACCGACCCGTGCGCTGACCGACCCGCAGCTGACCGACGCGCCGTTGATCGACCCGCAGCTGACCGACGCGCCGTTGATCGACTCGCCTTCAGGGAAGTCGGGCTGTCCCAGTGGCGAGAAAGCCCCGACTTCCTTGAAGGCGAGTCGATCAAGCGTGTCCGGGCCGAACGAGGACCCATCCTGACCGGACCCAGAGGACAAACCGGACCCGGTTGAGGCGCACCGGCCTGGGCCGAGCCCAACCGCACCGCAGCGCGCCGCCAGACCGGGCCGCACCGGACCGGACCCGGGCCGGACCGCCCCGGACCGCCCCGGACCGGACCGGACCGCACCGGGCCGGGCCGCACCGAACCGGACCAGGCCCCGCCAGGCCGCACCACGCCGCGCCGGACCACGCCGGACCCCACCGGGCCGGGCC